>JANMHO010000017.1:0-10334 GCA_031375195.1 Rhodobiaceae bacterium | reverse complement strand
GCAGGCAGAGGGCAAGGCACGGTTCAAAGCGGAGCGACTGTGTTGCCTGCTCGAGCTTCTGGCGGCCACCGGTCTCAGGGTTTCTGAACTCGTAGGGTTAACGGTGCGGGCGGTGACGGCAGACGATGCGTTCTTAACCATCAAGGGCAAGGGTGGGCGCGAGAGGCTGGTTCCCATTTCTGACCGGGCGCGAGGCGTTCTGGCTGGCTATATCAAGTCTTTGGGTGGTCAGTCGAAATGGCTGTTTCCATCGCATGGGGCGGGCGGGTGTCTGACGCGCCAGCATTTCGCGCTGGAACTGAAGCATTTGGCGGTTGCCTGCGGGCTTGATGCGGGGAAGGTGTCGCCGCATGTCCTGCGCCATGCATTTGCGAGCTTTCTGCTGGAAAAGGGAGCGGATTTGCGCGCTGTCCAGCAAATGCTGGGGCATGCGGACATTTCGACCACGCAGATTTACACCCATGTTCAGGCCAGCCGTTTGCAGGCAGTGGTGGAAGACCATCATCCATTGGCTAAGAAACGTTGACTTTATTGCGGCTGGCAGCCAGATAAACGTCGATCCCGCCACCCCTTGAGGCCTTATGCATTCCTACCTGGATTTTGAAACATCAGTCGCCGAGCTCGAGGGGAAAATTGCCGAACTGCGGGCTATCGCTGCGGGGGACTCGACCGTTTCAATTGCCGATGAGGTGAAGGCCCTGGAGAAGAAGGCCTCCAAGAGCCTGGGCGATCTTTACCTTAATTTGACGCCTTGGCAGAAAACCCAGGTCGCGCGCCACCCGGATCGCCCCCATGCGCTGGCCTATATCGACGGGTTGATCACGGATTTCGTGCCCATGGCCGGGGACCGGAAATTTGCCGAGGATTTCGCGATTGTGGGCGGACTTGGGCGGTTTCGCGGGAACTCTGTTGTTGTGATCGGCCAGGAAAAAGGGGCTGATACGCAGGCCCGCCTCAAGCATAATTTTGGCATGGCGCGGCCTGAGGGTTATCGCAAGGCGGTGCGCCTGATGGAATTGGCGGAACGCTTTAGCATTCCGGTGTTGACCTTTGTGGATACGGCAGGCGCCTATCCCGGCATTGACGCGGAAGAGCGGGGCCAGGCGGAGGCTATCGCGCGCTCAACCGATTGCTGCCTGGGTTTGGGGGTTCCGCTGGTTTCCCTGATCATTGGGGAAGGCGGCTCCGGCGGCGCCATTGCCATTGCCACGGGCAATAGCGTGCTGATGATGGAGCATGCGATTTACAGTGTGATATCGCCGGAGGGCGCAGCCAGCATACTCTGGCGCGATGCGGGCAGGGCGAAGGATGCGGCCGCGGCCTTGAAGATCACGGCGCAGGATTTGAAAAAGCTGGGTGTGATCGACGACATCGTTAAGGAACCGTTAGGAGGCGCTCACCGACAACCGGAACAGGCGATCAAAGACGCGGGCGACATGATTGACCGGGAACTTGCGGGTTTTGCCGGGTTAGCGGTGGACAAATTACGGTCGCAGCGGCGGCAGAAATTCCTGGCAATCGGGCGTGCTGATTAAATCTCGAAATATGATCGCCCGGAAGCCTCTATGACTTGAAAAGCCCGGCTTGCCGTGGCCTGCTAGGGAGCGGCTGCGGCGGCCAATCCTGATGCGAAGGAGGCAAATGTCGCTTGCACTTGCGGGCCAAGAAGAGCAATTCCAGGAATCATAGCAAGGCTGATGCCGGCTGCAATCAGGCCATATTCGATAGCGGTAGCGCCTTCAGTTGACCGCAAAAAGCGCTTAACCAAGTTCTTTGATATCATCATTTCAGCTACCTTTTTCAAAGCCTGCAACTTCCTTCACGTAACAATAATCCGGACTTGTTTTCCAAATGTTAATTCATTGCTGTGTTTTGTAATGTTTAGCCGTTTCGGATGGACAATCCAGAAATTAGTCAAAATTGAATGAATCATTCCTTTACAGAGCCCCCTGTTTTCCGGGGAGGGTGTTGATGTTCCGGAAACCCTGCTTAGGCGAATGCGCCGTGGCAGTGCTTGAACCTCTTGCCCGAACCGCACGGGCACGTGTCATTGCGCGCAACTTTGCCCCAGGTTTCAGGGTTTTTGGGATCAGATTTGACTGTGGCTGCGGCTGCGGTTGTGGCCTGGCCAAAGAATGGCATGCCTTCGCCGACGTCATCTTCACCGGACAGGGCATCCATGTGGTGGGCCTGCATGAACGGGAGGTCGTCCTCATCTGGCAATAAGTCGCCGGGTTTCTCGGTCTGGATTTCGACCCGCATGACCTGGGCCGTGGAGGTTTCGCGCAATTTGGCGATCATGGCCTCAAACAGGTTGAAACCTTCAGTCTTGTACTCATTAAGTGGATCGCGCTGGCCGTAGCCGCGTAAATGGATGACTTGGCGCAACTGCTCGACGGTCACAATATGATCGCGCCAAAGCTGATCGAGGGTTTGCAGGACGACGGCCTTCTCGACCTGCTGCATGATTTGCGGGGTGAATCTTTCGCGCTTGGCGGCATAGAGATCGTCAGCGGCCTTGGCGATGCGCTCGCGGAACTCCTCGTCGGCGATGCCTTCCTCCTTGGCCCAATCCTCAACCGGGAAATCAATGGCGAGAACCTCGCCCAGGCGCTGGCGCAGTTCTGCTGTCTCCCACTGCTCGGCGTAGGACTTTTCGGGAATGTATTTCGAGATGAGATCGTCGATCACCTGATGGCGCATGTCGTCCACGGTTTCAGACACGTCTTCGCCCTTCATGATACCGATGCGCTGCTCGAAAATCACCTTGCGCTGGTCGTTCATGACATTGTCGAATTTCAGGAGATTTTTGCGGATATCAAAGTTCCGGGCTTCGACTTTTTGCTGGGCTTTTTCGAGGGCCTTGTTGATCCAGGAATGGACGATGGCCTCGCCTTCCTTCAGGCCGAGCTTTTGCAGCATGGAATCCATGCGCTCGGATCCGAAGATGCGCATGAGATCGTCTTGCAGGGAGAGATAGAAGCGTGAGCGGCCGGGGTCGCCCTGGCGGCCGGAACGGCCACGCAGCTGGTTGTCAATGCGGCGGCTTTCATGGCGCTCGGTGCCGATGACGAACAGGCCGCCTGCGGCGATGACTTTTTGCTTGTTGGCTTCAATTTCCCCGGTGATGGCGGCCACGCGCCTGTCGCGCTCCTTGCCTTCGGGCACATCGGCCAAATCCGTGGCGATGCGCATTTCGAGGTTGCCGCCAAGCTTGATGTCTGTTCCGCGACCGGCCATGTTGGTGGCGATCGTCACAGCGCCGGCAGTGCCGGCCTGCGAAATGATGGCAGCTTCCTGCTCATGATAGCGGGCGTTCAATACATTATGCGGAACGCCCTTGTCTTTCAGCATGGCGGCCAGGGTTTCGGATTTTTCAATCGACGTGGTGCCAACCAGCGAGGGCTGGTTGCGGCTGCGGGCCTCGTTGATGGTTTCAATAATGGCTGCGTATTTCTCACCCGCCGTGCGATAGACTTCGTCATCCTCGTCTTTGCGGTCAACGGGCACATTGGTCGGGATTTCGATGACTTCAAGCTTGTAGATATCCATGAACTCGTCGGCTTCGGTTGATGCCGTGCCGGTCATGCCAGCGAGTTTTTCATAGAGCCTGAAATAATTCTGGAACGTGATCGAGGCGAGCGTTACGTTTTCTGGCTGAATTGACGTGTGTTCCTTGGCTTCCAGCGCCTGGTGCAGGCCTTCGGAAAAACGCCTGCCCGGCATCATGCGGCCCGTGAACTCATCAATGATGATCACCTGGTCATCCTTGACGATATAATCCTTGTCGCGCTGGAAAAGCTTGTGGGCGCGGAGCGCCTGCTGGACATGGTGAACAATCGTGACGTTTTCGGCGTCGTAGAGATTGTCGCCCTTCAACATTCCGGCGGCACCCAGGACTTCTTCAAGATGGACATTGCCTTTTTCAGTCAATGTGCAGGAGCGCTGCTTTTCGTCCAGCTCAAAATCTTCAGGCGTGAGCTCGGGAATATATTTGTCCACAGTGTTATAGAGGTCCGACTTGTCATCAAGCGGGCCGGAAATGATGAGCGGCGTTCGGGCCTCATCAACGAGGATTGAGTCCACTTCATCGACGATGGCATAGTTGTGGCCGCGCTGGACCATCTCATTCAGATGATACTTCATGTTGTCGCGGAGATAATCGAAACCCAGCTCATTGTTGGTGGCGTAGGTGACGTCGCAGGCGTATTGCTGCCGACGCTCCGTATCCGAAAGACCGTGGACAATCACACCGGTTGTCAATCCCAGAAAGGCGTAAATCTTGCCCATCCAGGCCGCGTCACGCTTGGCCAGGTAGTCGTTGACGGTCACAACATGCACACCCTTGCCAGCCAGGGCATTGAGATAAACGGCAAGGGTTGCCACCAGGGTTTTGCCTTCGCCGGTTTTCATTTCGGCGATTGCACCATCGTCCAAAACCATGCCGCCGATCAACTGGACGTCGAAATGACGCATGCCCAAGCTCCGCTTGGCGGCTTCGCGCACGACAGCGAAGGCTGGCGCCAGAAGATCTTCAATGGTCTTGCCGTTGGCAAGATCGGCCCTGAAACTTGCAGTCTTCGCCTTCAAATCAGCGTCTGACAGGGCTGCGATTTCTGCTTCAAGCTGATTGATTTCTTCTACCCGGCCCCGGTATTTGCCGACTTTGCGGTCATTGTTGGTGCCGAATAATTTTGCCGCGATTGATCGCAGTCCAAGCATGTTTTTCGTTCCTTAGGTTCGGGAGGGCCCCGTCAAACACGTGTTGAGATTTGCAGCCTGATAAAGCTTTGGTTCTTAAAGGTCTAGACCTAGTTGGGGCCTACTGACTGCGTTCAATCCGCCTTGCTGCCGCAAATGGTGCTGGCCACGAGATATTTCAATGTGTTGCAGTGCGGCAACAGGTTGGCAATCTGGGCCCCAACTGCTTGCGCCAGCGCGCCAACAGGGCCAATGTGCGACTCGATTTAGGCTTCTGGCGGCGATGACGGGCAAAGAAATAAGGCTTATTCTTGCCTCTTTTGACCGTCATTGAGCAGTGCTGCAGGACTTGGGTTCTGTTGAAATTTGTGAACAGATATGATGGGTCTCATGGCGCGCATTCAAGATTACGTGAAGATTGCCTTGTTAGCTGGTTTTTTGGGCGTAGGCCTTCCGGTTTCCGCCGTTGGGCAGGAAACGCCACCCGGGGAAGACAAGGTCGTTGCCATAGTGAATGGCCATGAAATCAAAATTTCGGAAGTCCAAATGGCAACCGATGACATCATTGGACAGTTGCCGGATCTGCCGCCAAAGCTGCGCTATCCCTTCGTCGTCGAGTTTCTGGTTGAACGGCATTTGCTGGCGCAGCTGGCGGTCAAGGAAGGTGTAGCCGAAACTGCTGAATACAAGCGCCGCCTGGCGCTTTATCAGGCGAAGGCGTTGCGGGATGCCTATTTTTTCCAGAAGATCAGGCCCCAGGTAACGGAAGAGGAAATCAAGGCCGCCTATGATCAGGAATCCGCCAAGGTTTCCCAAACGGAGCGGGTACGGGCGCGGCATATTCTCCTGGCTTCGGAGAAAGAGGCGGTAGACATCGCGGCGCGACTCAAGGCTGGCGAAAAATTTCCTGCCCTTGCCAAGAAATACAGCCTTGACGGCTCCAAGGATTACGGCGGCGATCTTGGATATTTCACGGCTCCTGAAATGGTGGCCGAATTTTCGAAGGCAGCCTTTGCCCTGAAGATTGGTGAAACTTCGGCCCCAGTCAAAACTGATTTTGGCTGGCATATCATCAAGGTTGAAGACCGGAAGCTGGGCGCGGCCCAGCCCTATGACCAAGTGAAGTCGGCGTTGCGCAATGTTCTCCTTCGCAAAAAAGTGCAGGAGACCATGGATGAACTGCGAAAGACCGCCAAGGTTGAGGTTCTTGATGAAGACCTCAAGAAATATGCAGAAGATGTGGCGAAGAAGCGCAAAGCCATTTTGGACAAGCAAAATAGTGGTGTGGCTGCCCCTCCGGCTGAAGGTGAAGACACGGGCGGCAAGGGCGATCTGCAAATTCAGCAATAATTGCATCAGGCTGGGGAGCCTTCGATTATGGCGCTTAAGGTTTCACCACTTGCACCGCTGACTGTTCCGCGCCTTGAACCCATTGAAGGTGTTGGTTTGGCGATTGCCGAGACTGGTATTCGCTACAAGAATCGAACCGATGTGCTGCTGGCGACTTTGTCGCCGGGCACCGCGGTTGCGGGGTGTCTCACACTTTCGAAGTCGCGCTCGGCACCGGTTGACTGGTGCGCGGAAAGCCTGAAGGGCGGGAAGGCCCGCGCCGTTATCATCAATGCAGGCAATGCCAATGCCTTCACCGGCAGGGCGGGCGTCAAGACCGTCACGGCTGTTGCCAAGGCGGCAGCACGACTGTTGAGGTGCAGGCCAGCGGACGTGTTTCAGGCATCAACCGGAGTGATCGGCGAACCGCTTGACCCATCTCCCATTGTCAATGCCTTGCCGGAGCTGGTTGCCACGACGCGGGCGGACTGCTGGGATGATGCGGCGCGGGCCATCATGACGACGGACACATTCGCCAAGGTGGCCACGGCCAAGGTCCGATATGCAGGCAAAACTGTCACCATCAATGGCATCGCCAAAGGCTCCGGCATGATTGCGCCCGACTTGGCCACGATGCTCGGGTTTCTGTTCACCGATGCGGCCATTCCACCGCGCATTCTGCAGGCGCTGCTTTCTGACAGCGTGGCGAAGAGTTTCAATTGCATTACGGTTGATGGGGATACGTCCACATCGGACACGGTTTTGCTGTTTGCCACGGGCAAGGCCGGGCCCGCTCCCGCGGGATTGAAAACCGCGCGCGACAAGCGGCTCAGGGAGTTTGCCAAGGCGCTCAAGGATGTGTGCCTCGATTTGGCGCAGCAGGTGGCCAGGGATGGCGAGGGGGCGGAAAAACTTATCGCAATCGCCATCACGGGGGCCCAATCAGACGCGGCAGCGCACCGGATTGCCATGTCTGTCGCGAATTCGCCCCTGGTGAAGACGGCGATCGCGGGAGAGGACGCAAACTGGGGGCGCATTGTCATGGCTATCGGCAAGGCGGGCGAAAAAGCCGAGCGCGACAAGCTTCGCATCAGGATTGGCGGCATTCAAGTTGCCAAGAACGGCATGCGGGATTCCGCTTACAAGGAAGCCGATATCATGCCCCACATGAAAGGCCGCGAGATTGTCATTGAAGCGGACGTCGGCGTTGGCAAGGGCAAGGCTACGGTTTGGACTTGCGATCTGACCCATGGCTATATCGACATCAACGGTTCCTACCGCAGCTGATGCGCATTTTGCTTGTGGCAGCGGCGGCACTGGTTGATGTGGATGGCCGCGTGCTCATTGCCAAGCGACCAGAAGGAAAAACTCTTGCAGGTTTGTGGGAATTTCCCGGCGGCAAGGTTGAGGCGCATGAGCAGCCCGAGTCTGCGCTGATCCGTGAGTTGAAGGAAGAGCTGGCCATTGACGTGACGGAGGCTTGTCTCGCGCCCCTCACCTTTGCCAGCCACTCTTACGAGGATTTCCATTTGCTGATGCCGCTCTATGTGTGTCGGCGGTGGAAGGGATTGGTGACTGCGGCCGAAGGGCAGGAGATCAAGTGGGTTAGCCCCGTGAAACTGCGGGATTATCCCATGCCGCCAGCGGATTTGCCATTGATCCCGCATTTGATTGATCTACTTTAGAGATTTTCTAGTTCAACTTCGTCTCCGGAACCTTCAGCGCGTCGGCCAGGCGGAATTTCGCTGAACCGGGCTTCATAGGTTTTTGCTGGCTGTCGTGGGGCGCCCAGGCGGTGGCCCAGGCGATTTCCATGGTGGCGCGGATGCGGCCATCGTCATCGGAGAATTTTTGCTGATAGATGGAGACGGCTTCGCCCAGTAGGTTTCGTGTCACAGGTTTGCGGGAGCGATCCATCATGACGTTGGAGAGGCCGAGCGATCTGATTTCGTGGATGAGGGCGATTGTGTCGGGATAGCGCACAATGGTGCGGTCGAGATCGACGACGGGGAGCGCCAGACCGGCACGCTGCAAAAGCCCACCAAGTTCACGCACATCAATCATGGGAGAAACGCGTGGCGTGACGCCGGCGGTTACGAGGTCTTCGGCTTCGAGCCAGGATTGGCGGAGTTCGGCCAGGGTTTGGCTGGCGAAAAGACAGGCCATGAACAAGCCGTCAGGCTTCAACGCGCGGCGCATCTGGATGAGCGCGCCTGGCACATCATTGACGAGATGCAGGTCGAGGATGTTGAAAACTGCATCGAATTCACCCGCTTCAACCGGGAGAATTTCTGATGCGGCGGGCTCCAGGATTTTGACAATTTTGACTTTGCCTGTTGCTTGCAGCGCTGAAGTGATGGTGCCGGGGTCAACGGCAATGAGGCAGGCGCTCTTGAAGCTGCGGGTGATCGGTTCCAGTCTTTCAGCAAGTTCGGTGGCCATTGATTGTGAAAGAATATCGGGTCGCGATAATTTCGTGCGGGCAAGGCGGGCCACGTAAAGTTCGCGGTCGAAAATGGGTTCGGGATTGGATGTCATTCAGCCGACCAGCGCATCGCGCAAGGCTTGCCAGTTTTCCTTACTGGGAGCCAGGATGAGGCCGCCGGCAAGCTTTGTGGGAGCATAGGGGCTGCCATCATAGAGGGCGGAATAGCCGCCCGCTTCGGCGTGAATCAAGACGCCCGCCGCGTGGTCCCATGGCATGAGCTTGTAATGCAGCGAAAAATCCACCAGGCCCGAGCCCACCAGCCGATATTCATAGGCCGCACAGCGATAGGCGAAACTGGCCTTGATCTTGGCGAGATTGGCCGCCACTTGGCTGCGCAACGGTTCCGGCATGAGATACCAGGACGCGGTTCCAGTCATTTGGCTCAGGGCCGCCGGTTTCGAAACAAGGAGATCGCGGGTGCTGCCACTTTCAGATTTTGCCCAGGCGCCATGGCTTTTGAGCGCAAAGGTGCAATCGCGGCCAACGGGATCATAGATTATTCCGCCGATGGTTTCGCCGTGGGAGGTGACGGCGGCGAGCACGCCAAACAGCGGCAGGCCCCAGGCGAAGTTGCTGGTGCCGTCCACGGGGTCAATGATGATGGCGAGTTCGGCATCAGAAATTTTGCCCAGGAGGCCATGGTCTTTCTCGACGAACTCTTCGCCGATAAAGGCGGCTTTTGGAAAAGCTTTTGCAACCGCCGCCTTGATGGCGGCCTCTGCAGCTTCATCGGCATCGGTGACCAGATCGAGGGCGGAAGTCTTTTCGCGAACGGCCCCCGCGTTCAACTTGCGAAAGCGGGGCATGATCTCCTGATCGGCCGCGATGCTTACGATGTCAGCCAGACGTTCAAGGTCGTTGCGTTGGAATGCCATGATGGGCTCCACTTAGAATAGGCGCTCGGAAAAAGCCATGGCCTGATGCTATGATGCAATGATGAAAACGGCTTTCAAGAATGGATGGCGGGCAGTCATAGATTTTATAGCACCGCCGAAATGCTTGACTTGCCACGCAGCCATTGCTGATCCGGCAAGCCTGTGCCTGACCTGCTGGAGCAAGCTTGCCCATATTGATGCGCCGGTCTGTGATGTGTTGGGAACACCCTTTGCCTATGACCAGGGGGAAGGGGCCATCAGCGCACCTGCCGTGGCTGCACCACCTCACTGGGACAGGGCGCGGTCGGCCGTTGCCTATGATGAGGCCTCGCGGAACATCGTTCATGCGCTCAAATACCGGGACACCATGGAGGCGGGGTTGATGATGGCGCGGATGATGAGCCGGGCTGGTGTCAACATTGTCCGCGATGCCGACGTCATAATTCCAGTGCCGTTGCACCGCTGGCGATTGTGGAGCAGACGCTTCAACCAGGCGGCCTACCTGGCACAACACATCGCTAATCATTTCGCGGTAAGTTGCCGCACGGATGTGCTTCACCGGGTGAAAGCCTCGCGTTCACAGGTTGGCCTCAAGGCGGATGAGCGGCGCAAGAATGTGGCAAAAGTGTTTGAAATCACTCCTGAAAATCTCGGAACCATTGCCGGGCGGAGAGTTCTGCTGGTTGATGATGTCATGACCACAGGCGCCACGGCTGGAAGCTGCGCCGCGGTATTGAAAAAAGCCGGAGCTGCGCGTGTTGACGTCCTCACTTTCGCCCTTGTTCTGGGGCCTCTGCGGCCTCATATTGAGTGAGTCAGCAGATCATGCCAATTATTACGATATATCTAACTAGAACATGCCCTTATTGCCATGCGGCAAAAGCCTTGCTGGCAAGGAAAGGGGCGCGATTTGACGAAATTGACGTGAGCCATGACGCGGC
>JANMHO010000009.1:0-5413 GCA_031375195.1 Rhodobiaceae bacterium | reverse complement strand
GCGGCTTTGTTTATTATGTCTCGGTTCTTGGCATCACCGGAACCAAGGCGCCTGACCTGAAAAGCGTGCAGAAAAATGTCAATCGCCTGCGCCGGCACACGAAGCTGCCCATCGCCGTTGGCTTTGGCGTGAAGTCCGCCGAGCAGGCCCGCGCCATCACCAGGAGCGCCGATGGCGTTGTGGTGGGTTCGGCCCTTGTGAGCGCCGTGGGCAGCAGCCTTACAAAGGCCGGAAAGCCCACGTCAAAGACCGTGAAGGCGGTTCACTCCCTCGTGAGTGAAATCGCCAGCGGCGTGAGGAGCTGAAGCCAAGTGAACTGGATCAAGAATTTTGTCAGGCCAAAAATCCGCTCCATTCTGGGCGTCAAGCGCGACGTGCCGGAGAACATGTGGATCAAGGATCCCGAGTCCGGCCAGATGGTTTTTTACCGCGACCTGGAGGCTAACCAGTTTGTGTTTCCCGGCTCCGGCCACCACCACAGGCTGGCGCCCGACCTGCGGCTGAAATCCATGTTCGACAACGGCGAGTATGAACCCGTGGAATTTCCGGCGGTCCCGCCGGATCCGTTGAAATTCCGCGATGAGCGGAGATATGTGGACAGGCTGAAGGAAGCCAAGCAAAAATCCGGCAGCGAGGACGCCATTCACGCGGGCTTCGGTGCAATTGATGCCCTGCCTGTGGTGATGGCAGTGCAGGACATGGGTTTCATCGCAGGCTCGCTGGGTACGGCGGCTGGCGAAGCGATCATTACAGCCATGCGCCTTGCCGTTGCCAGGAAATGCCCTTTTGTATTTTTTGTGGCCTCGGGCGGAGCGCGCATGCAGGAAGGCATCCTGTCTCTGATGCAGATGCCGCGCACAACGGCCATGGTCCAGGAAATGCGCGAACACAGGATTCCCTATATCGTCGTGCTCACCAACCCGACCACCGGCGGCGTCACCGCCTCCTATGCCATGCTGGGTGATTTCCACATCGCCGAACCCAAGGCGCAAATCGGTTTTGCCGGCGCCCGCGTGATTGAGCAGACCATTCGCGAAAAGCTCCCCGATGGCTTCCAGCGCGCCGAGTATCTGCAGGACCATGGCATGGTTGATCTTGTCGTCCACCGCCACCAGATGCGCGAGACCGTGAGCCGCATAGCGCGGATACTGATGAAAACGCCGGATGTGCCCGCTCCCCTGCCCATGTCAAACAGTGGCGCGCTGGTGCCAATCAGCGCCGAATAATATCGTGGCCCGAAGCGACGCTATTTTAAACAGGTTGTTGGCGCTCCATCCCAAGATCATTGATCTGAGTCTGGATCGCATGCACTTCATTCTGGAGCGGTTGGGCCAGCCCCAGGAAAGGCTGCCACCTGTCATTCATGTGGCCGGCACCAATGGCAAGGGTTCAACGATTGCCTTCATCCGCGCAATGCTTGAAGCCGCGGGCCTCAAGATCCACTGCTACACCTCGCCCCATTTGGTCAAATTCCATGAGCGTATTTATGTAGCGGGCCAGCTCATCAGCGAGGAATTGCTTTCAGCCCTTTTGGAGGAATGCGAGGCAGCCACTGGCCAGGCGCCGATCACCTTCTTCGAGATCACAACCGCCGCCGCGTTCCTGGCATTTTCACGAACGCCGGCTGACTATCTCATTCTTGAAGTGGGCCTGGGCGGCAGGCTCGATGCAACCAATGTGATCGGCACGCCGTTGCTCTCGGTGATCACGACTGTTGACTACGATCACCAGCAATATCTGGGCGCTGCGCTGACCGCTATTGCCCATGAGAAGGCGGGTATCCTGAAACCCGGTGTTCCAGCCGTCATTGGTTCGCAACCCGATGAGGCGCGCGCCGAGATAGAACGGGTGGCCGCAACCAGGGGCTCGCCCCTCGCCGTCGCAAACCAGGATTGGCAAGCCTACGAACAGCATGGCCGTTTGGTTTTTCAGGATGAAGCGGGGCTGCTTGATCTGAACATGCCCAGGTTGAAAGGCCGCCACCAGATTGACAATGCCGGCAATGCGATCGCGGCAATCAGGTTGCTTGGCGACAATCGAATATCCGAAGCCCACATTGAGCAGGGCCTGAAATCCGTGACATGGCGGGCACGCATGCAGCGGCTGGGGTCCGGCGTTCTTTCAGATTACATTCCCAGGGATGCGGAGCTCTGGCTTGATGGCGGTCATAACCCGTCAGCGGGCCGGGTCATCGCAAGGGCATTTTCCGATATCAATGACCTCCACTCAAGGCCACTGGTGTTGATCTGGGGTATGCTCAACACGAAAGATGCCGGGAGCTATATTGAGCCCTTCGCAGGCCTTGCCCAGCGGGTTGTGACCCTTGCGATTCCCGGTGAACCCAACGCCATCCCGGCAGACCGGCTTGCCGAAATCGCCCGCGGCCACAATTTGCCTGCCGAAACCGCAAGCTCGCTCGCCAAAGCCCTGGAACAGGCATCACTGGTCAGGCCCGCCCCCAGAATCCTGATCTGCGGTTCGCTTTATCTCGCCGGATACGTGCTCAGCGCGCATGAAAACAGCCCGATGTCGGGCGTCTCAGGAGCTGCCCGGCGTTAGAGCGATTGCTCAATCCACGACTGCAGCTGTCCCTTGGGAGCAGCGCCCACCTTGGTGGCGGCAACTTCTCCGCCCTTGAACATCATGAGTGTGGGAATGCCCCTCACCCCGTATTTGGACGGCGTCTGCGGGTTTTCATCGATATTGATCTTGACGATTTTGACCTTCGATCCCATGGCTGCCGCGATTTCTTCGAGCGCCGGGCCTATCATCTTGCAGGGGCCGCACCACTCCGCCCAGAAGTCAACAACAACCGGCGCGTCGGATTTCAGCACGTCGAGGTCAAACGACGCGTCGGATACTTTATGTGTGGACACCTTGATTCTCCTTGAATGCGGCAGCTTGCGCTCAAGGTAGGTAACCCCGACCCTGCGGTCAAGGGAGCAACACGCTCATGTGATGGCTGCCATGCCCGAAATGGCGTTTCGGATCATGTCTTCGGGAATCCAGGTCAGCCGGGGTGCGGACGTCCACAGCAAAGCCGCGCGCGCAGGCTTGTTTTCATAGGCCAGGCCCAGCGCCATCACATAGGACGCCATTTGGGCCACATAGGGGTGGCTGGCTTGAATCTCCACCGGAACGTCCCAGTCAGTCTTGTAATCCAGCACCAGGATGTCATTGTCCCGGATGACCAGGCGGTCGATTTTCCCCGTCAGGCGCCGGCCGTCGCGCAGCAATGCTCCGATGCTGACCTCCGCCTGGCTCTTGGGGCCAAAAAAATCCTGGTATTCCGGATGTCCAATCAGGCCCGCGATTTTATCCGCCAACGCCGGATCCAAGCTGTTCCGCGCGAGTATCCGCCGCGCGAATTCCAGCTGTTCGCGCGGCTGCAAGCGCGGCAGCTCCTGCAATATCTTGTGAATGATCCGGCCACGGTTGAGTGCCGTTTTGGAGCCAGCTGGATGCGTCGATGCCAGGCGTGTCGGCGTGAAGGTCTTTTGAACGGTGTCGGGAAATGCCGGGGCGCTCCCCAGCCAGCCCGGCGCAGCCACAGCCTCCGCTATTTTGGCAGGCGGCGCTTCGCTCCAGGCGGGGTCCGGCCCATGGCGCCACAAACCCCCGCCATCATCCGTATGAACCGGGCGCAGCAGGCCCGCTCCTTCTCGCGGCTGCAACAGGGATTGTTCCACCATCGCATACCAGCAGTTCTCGCTGAGTTCATTCTTGTTATGGCTTCCGCAGATGTAGAGCTCGTCGCGCGCCCGCGTCATGGCCACATAGAGCAGGCGCCGGTACTCTTCGAGGCCGGTTTCCTTGATCAAGCCTTTCCATCCTTCGATGACAGGTGACTGGGACAGTTTTGAAAGCCGCCAGAGTGGCAGGTTGGGCTTGTCCTGTCCGGCGTCGACGAACATCAGGCCGGACGACTTCCTGTCAGTGGGCAGGGTCGTCGTATCGGGCAAAATGACGATATTTGATTCAAGCCCCTTGGCCCCATGGATTGTCATGAGCCGCACTTCACCCCGGCCGCTCTCCATATTGCGCTTGATCTCCACATCTTCCGTGTGAAACCAGTCGGCAAAACCGCCAAGGGACGAGGCGTAGTTCTCTTCGTAAGTCAGGGACGCTTCAAGCAGCGCATCAAGCGCATCGCCAGCCTCGCTCCCCAGTCGCGCCAGGATCGCTTTTCGTGTCTTGATCAGCACCGCAGACAAGAACTCAAACGGCCGGGAATATCCGGAAAGCTGCAACCACTCGTTCAACGCGCGGCAGGCTTCCACGCACGCCGGTTCATTTGACAGGGAAAGTCTTGTCCAGAGTGACGCGCGCCCCCGGCCATGGGCCAGTTCAAAAAGCATGTCTTCTGAAAGGGGCGTTGGCACCAGCGGGCTTTTGAGGATGCAGGCCAGTGAATAGTCATCCTCCGGCAGCAGGACAAACCGCGCCAGTGCCATCATGTCGAGCACGGCGATATTGCCTGAAAGCCTGAGGCGGTCAGCGCCCGCAACCGGCACGCCCAACTTGCGCAACTCGCTGATGAGGGCATCAAACAGCATGCTGCGGGTCCGGAACAGGATGAGAATATCGCCGGGCTCGACAACCCTTCCAAGCGCCGCGATGTTGCGCTTGCCCAGCCATGACTTGATGGTTTGCGCAATTTTCCGGGCGAGCGCGCGCTTCGGAGATTTCGCTGGTTCCCTGTCGACCGGAGCCTGCCAGGGCTCGGGCTCGGCCTGATCCTCGGGACGGATCAGGGGCCACAGCTCAAAAAGCCCTGGCTCGCCCTTGCGGTTGGATTCATGGTGCAGGGCGTGCGGACTTGCGCCGTCAAGACCTGCTCGCGCCCTGCCGCCTTCCGCAAAAACCCTGTCAACAGTCGCCAGGACCTCTGCCGTCGAGCGGTATGAAATTGTCAGATCGACATCATGGAATGCCTGGGCGGCAGCCAGGATCTGTGCCCGGAATTTTTCCCGCGAGAACTCAAAGGCCGCGGGATCGGCCCCCTGAAAACTGAAGATGGACTGCTTGTGGTCTCCCACCACAAAAAAACTGCGGCCGGATTTTTCCCTGGCGCCTTGGCCGGAAAAAAACTCCTCCGTCAGCGCATTGACAATTTGCCATTGCGCCAGGCTGGTGTCCTGCGCCTCGTCCACCAGCACATGCTCGAACCCGCGGTCAAGCTTGTAGAGCACCCACTGGGCAGCACTTCTGTCGGTCAGTAAATCGCGCGTCCGCAGGATAAGGTCCTCGAAATCATGGGCGCCGCGCCGCTGCTTGGCGGCCTCGAAGTGTTTTGTGATTTCATTTGCAAGTGTGAGAAGTGCAAGCGTTGCGTCAATGCGAATGAGATTGTCTTCTGTTTGAATGAGCGGAACGGCGCGGTCATATTCTGATTGAATCCAATCCAGCAGCC
>JANMHO010000392.1:0-2076 GCA_031375195.1 Rhodobiaceae bacterium | reverse complement strand
CCTGCGGTTTCTTGGTGATCTTGGCCAGCCCTTCGCCGCGATTGGAGCCGACGAAAGTGGCCGCACAGCGATCGATTGGGGCGGCTACGGAGTGCCGGAAACCTTCATCATTGATGGCGACGGCATCATAAGGTTCAAATGGGTAGGGCCCCTGTCGCCAGAAACGCTCGCAGGATTTCTGAGCGAGATTGAAAAAGCCAAGCAGCCCCTGCCCTGATCAGCGGCTCTTGCGCGGGCGGACCTTGCGCACCACTTTTTCCGGTTCGTTGTCCTCAACCCGGTCCATTTCGGCGGCCAGGCTGGACAGGGATTCCAGCATTGTCTTGCGATCGCTGTTAGGCAGCACGGCCAGCAATTGCTTGTCGACCTCCTCGGCCCCCGACTGCGCCTGCTTCAGCATTTTCTTGCCGATGGGCGTCAGGCGGATGGCATTGGTGCGCGCGTCGTCCTTGGTGCGGCGGCGCTGCAAAAGGCCCTGCGCCATGAGCCTCGCCACCAGATCAGCAAGGGTTGAGCGGTCAATGCCCGTCATCTTCACCAGCTCGGTTTGGCTGCGCCCGTCATGCTCGTCCGCTGCCAGCAGCACCGTGAACTGGCGGTGCGTCAGGCCGGATTTTCCTGTCTCGCTCATGTAGAGATGAATGGAATATTGCACGGCGCGCTTCAACAGATGGGATATGGACCGCGCCAGCTGTTTCACGTCTTTGTTGCCACTCATATGCCCTGCTCCTGCGCTGCGGGTTCAAGCATCCTGAACCTGCCGCCATAGAATCTTGTTATCGTGTCCTGAAAGTCGGTGAGTCCTAGCGTTTCAGTTTTGTGGCGGCAAGCAAAAAAGCGCAAATGCCGCTGCCACAAAAAAATAGCTAAAATCATCCGGACACGGATTACAACTCTTGACTTACAGAAATACGCTGTTCAAGCGGATGGCGTTTCGGGCGAGGAGGGGTCGTTCTCGATCATGTGTTTTGCCATGAATGGCGCGTTTGCCAGCGCGAAGACCAGCGTGAGGCTGATGAGGCCAAACACCTTGAAATTGACCCAGGTGTCAGTTGAAACATTTCTCCAGATCACCTCATTGAGGCCAGCCACGAAAAGGAAGAAGAAACCCCAGCGCCAGGTCAGCGAACGCCATGCCTCGATCGGCATGCTGACGGCCTCGCCCATGATGGATTTCAAAAACAATTTCCCATAGGCCAGGCCGCCAAACAGCGTGAAGCCCAGGAGGACATTGATGAGCGTGACCTTGACCTTGATGAAAATATCGCTTTGCAGCCAGATTGTGAGGCCGCCAAAAATGCCAACGAAGATGGCGCTGATCAGCGGGAACTTGGCGATTTTCCGTGTCAGCATCCAGGACACGGTGAGGGCCACAACTGTCGCCGCCATGAAAATTCCGGTGCCCCAGAATATTCCGCCCTTGAAATTGCCGATGAAAAAAGCAACCAGCGGTCCAAATTCAATCAGGTATTTAGGCAGTGGTTTCATTGGTCCTGAATTCCAGAAATGGCCCGCGCGAACGCGTCCGCATCAAAGGGTTGGAGATCGTCAATGGTTTCACCTACACCAATGGCGTGAATGGGCAAACCAAATTTTTCAGCGATCGCGACCAGAATGCCGCCCCGCGCCGTGCCGACGAGCTTGGTCATGATGAGGCCCGTGACGCCCGCGACCTTGGTGAAGATTTCGGCCTGCGATATGGCGTTCTGTCCGGTGGTGGCATCCAGCACCAGCAATACGGCATGGGGCGCCGCCGCATCCTGCTTTTTGATCACGCGCACAATCTTGTCCAGCTCATCCATAAGGTAAGCCTTGTTCTGCAGGCGGCCGGCCGTGTCGATGAAGAGAATATCCATCCCATTTTGTGCGGCCGTCTGCATGGCGTCATAGGCGAGGCCTGACGAATCAGATCCCGTTGGGCGCGATATGGTTGTGGCTCCGATGCGCTGGCCCCAGATGGTCAACTGCTCGATGGCCGCCGCGCGGAACGTGTCGCAAGCGGCAAACATCACCTTGAAACCCTCGCGCGTCGCAATGGAGCCAAGCTTGCCGATGGTTGTGGTTTTGCCAGCCCCA
>JANMHO010000359.1:0-2117 GCA_031375195.1 Rhodobiaceae bacterium | reverse complement strand
CCGATCCTGCCTACCACACCGATGCTGCTGGTGGCCATTTGGGCCTTCAACCGATCATCGCCCGCCATGGCCGAGAAAATCCGCACCCACCGGGTTTTCGGGCCGCCCATCCGCAACTGGCAGGATAACGGCGCGATTTCATTAAAGGCCAAAATTCTGGCCCTGTTCATCATGTGCCTGATGGGAGGCTGGCTATGGTATTTTGGCAATGCACCAACGTGGCTGGCAATCACCGTCACGGTTATTCTCGTCGGGGTGGCCGCCTATGTCAGCAGCAGGCCAAAGGGCGCTGCCTAGTTCTCACTCAGCCAATTTGTCGTTGCCAACAGGATACTGCTCGGCCCAAACCCGCGCCCTGGCCGCTGCTTCCAGCCGTGTATCCTCCGGCGCTGCCGCGTTCAATTCTTCGTAGCGGTCAAATATTGAGGGATAGGCGCTTGGCTCTGTCGATTGCTTGGCCAGAATATACCACATCAGCGCCCGTGTGCGGTCCTGCCGCACCACTTTCCCATCCCAATACAAATCCCCCAGATAGGCTTCCGCCTCCGCATGGCGCTTTCTTGCGGCCGCGATCAGCCACTTCAGTCCCTGCTGGGGATTTTTCTTAACCCCCTGTCCATTGATGTTCATCAGGCCCAACGAATATTGCGCGCCCGGGTGGCCATAGGTGGAAGCTATTTTGAGATAGCTGTTCGCCGCAATAATATGGTTGGCAGGAATCCCGGCAGACACAATGCCCACCCTGTAATAGTCAGCGACACGCAACATTGAATCCACCATGATGCGGAGCCGTTTCTGATCCTTTTCATCCGGATCATAGGTGTCAGCCACCCGCGAATAATAGGAAAACGCCGTTGCGTCATCGCGCGGAACGCCGCGGCCCGTGCGATAGATATGGCCAAGATACCAGTCAGCCACCATGTTTCCATCTTCGGATGCCTTGCGGAAATACTTTATGGCCCTGTCGAAGTTTCCGCCGTTGTAAGCCTTCTTTGCCTTCTTCAAATCATCTGTCCAGAAGGGAATGATATCGAGATCTGGCAAATTAATTTCCGGCGCCGCCGGCAAATAGGAGAAGAAGTCTGAGCTGCTGTCTTCCGCGTAGCCAACCGTGCCCACATCAAGCACCACCACCGCCAGAAACGCCATAACGGCACTTCTGGCGCGGCGTGAAACTGCCTTCACGAAAACCCTAGATGTCAGCGTAGCAAACACCTTCGTGACTTCCTCCGGGATGGGTTACAGCCCCTGATACAGCGGGGCCAACCTGTTGCGCATATTTCCACAAAGCGCCCGAGCCATAGCCATGCTCGCGCGGCTTCCAGCTTTTTTTACGAGTCGCAAACTCGGCGTCGCTCACATTGCACGTCAGCGTACCCTTATTGGCATCAAGTGTGATCAAGTCGCCATCTTTCAACAGGGCGATGGGACCGCCAAGCTGCGCTTCCGGCCCTACATGGCCAACACAGAAGCCGCGCGTGGCGCCTGAGAAGCGGCCGTCGGTAATGAGCGCCATTTTCTCGCCCATGCCCTGACCATAGAGGGCAGCTGTTGTGGACAGCATCTCGCGCATGCCGGGACCGCCACGCGGGCCCTCATAGCGAATGACCAGAACTTCGCCTTCCTTGTATTGTTTCTTGGAAACGGCTTCGAAGCACAGTTCTTCGGAATCAAAGCAGCGCGCCGGACCGGTGAAGGTCAGGTTCTTCATGCCCGCCACCTTTACGATAGCGCCTTCAGGAGCCAGGTTGCCGCGCAGGCCCACAACGCCACCGGTCTTGGTAATGGGTTTGTTGGCGGGGTAAACCACGTCCTGATCCGGGTTCCATTTCACCGAGGCCATATTCTCGGCCATGGTGCGGCCCGTAACCGTCAGGCAATCGCCATGCAGGAAACCGTGATCGAGCAAGGTTTTCATCAGCAACGGAATGCCGCCCGCTTCAAACATGTCCTTGGCCACATATTTGCCGCCCGGTTTCAGGTCAGCGATGTAGGGGGTGCGCTTGAAAATTTCGGCGACATCAAACAGGTCAAACTTGATGCCGCATTCATGCGCGATGGCCGGCAGATGAAGCGCCGCATTGGTGGAACCACCGGATGCCGCCACAACGGTCGCC
>JANMHO010000356.1:0-2059 GCA_031375195.1 Rhodobiaceae bacterium | reverse complement strand
AAACAGGCCTGAAAAGCCCGCCGCGAAGCCTTTGGCGTTTGCCTGGCATTACACCAGGCCGTTTTTGCCGCTTCTTGTCGCTTCAATCCTGTTTTCCACGGCGATAGCTTTCATCGAGGTCTATCTCTTCGCTTTCGTGGGCGACATCGTCGACTTGCTCGCCACTGCCGATCGTGAAACCTTTTGGCAGGATAATGGAACCAGGCTCATTGCCATGGGCGCGCTTGTCCTGGTCATTCTGCCGCTGCTGAATTTCATGTCCGAATCCATTTCCCACCAGGGCCTGCGTGGCAGTTTCGCCATGCGAATTCGCTGGATGGCGCACCGCTATGTGCTGCGCCAGAGCATGGATTTCTTCCATAATGATTTTGCCGGCCGCGTGGCCACCAAGGTCATGCAGGCAGCGCTTGGTGTGCGCGACGCAGTGATGAAGATCACCGAAGTGGTGGTTTATGTGGCTGTCTATTTTCTGGGTGCCGTTATACTTGTGGCCAGCAGTGATTGGAGGCTGATGATACCGCTTTTCATCTGGCTCGCCGGCTACGCATTGTGCTGCTGGTATTTTGTGCCCCGGCTGGGCAAGCTTTCCGAAACACAAGCCGACATGCGCTCGGTCGTCACCGGCCGGGTTGTCGATAGCTACACCAATATTTCCACCGTGAAACTTTTTGCCCACGCCGACAGGGAGGATATCTACGCCAAAGAAGGCATGACGTGGATGTTGGACGCCGTCAACAGCTCCATGCGCATGAGCACCTTCATGACTTCTGCTCTTAGCATGTTAAGCGGCATTCTCATTTTCACCATGTCCGCCATGTCCATCTGGTTGTGGCACGCAGGCCTCATAACCATCGGTGCCATCGCCTTTTCAATCGGCTTGACTCTCCGGCTGAAGGCCATGTCGCAATGGATCATCTGGGAAGTGGCTGGCTTGTTTGAGGATATCGGCGTCATTCACGACAGCATCGAAACCATCGCCCGTGACCGTGGGGTGGCCGACGTGCCCAATGCCAAGCCTCTCATTGTGGCAAAGGGTGAGATCATCTTCGATCATGTGCGCTTCAACTACGGAAAGCCAACGCCAGAGCATGGCCGTGAAATCGTCGACAATTTTTCATTGCGCGTAACGCCTGGCGAAAAAGTCGGTCTCGTCGGTCGCTCTGGCGCTGGCAAATCCACCCTCGCCAATCTGCTGCTGCGGTTTTATGATTTGGAAAGCGGGGCCATTCGCATTGATGGCCAGGACATCTCGCAGGTGGCCCAGGAGTCGCTCCGCGCCAATATCGGCGTGGTGACCCAGGACACATCCCTGCTCCACCGCTCGGTGATCGATAACGTGCGCTATGGCATGCCCGACGCAACTCAGCGCGATGTCGAAATCGCCGCCCGCAAGGCCCATGCCGATGAATTCATTGCCAATCTCGTCGACCCCAAGGGGCGCAAGGGTTACGAGGCCCATGTCGGTGAGCGCGGCGTCAAGCTGTCCGGCGGCCAGCGCCAGCGCATCGCCATCGCCCGTGTATTGCTCAAAAATGCACCCATACTGGTTCTCGATGAAGCAACCAGTGCATTGGATTCCGAGGTCGAAGCCGCCATTCAGGAGAACCTCTACACCCTGATGGAGGGCAAGACCGTAATCGCCGTGGCCCACCGACTTTCAACCATCGCGGCTATGGACCGCCTCATCATCATGGATCAGGGCCGCATTGTGGAGGAAGGCACCCACAAACAATTGCTGAAAAGGAACGGGCTTTATGCCAATCTTTGGAGGCGCCAATCCGGCGGATTTCTTGTAAGCGAAGAAACCATGGCGGCAGAGTAACCTTATTTCGGCCACATCCGGGTTGAAATAAGCCCCCAACAGACGGAGAGGGACATAATGAAGAAATCAATTATAGCGCTGACAGCCGCTGCATTCCTGATCACGGCTTGCACCACAAACCCCTACACGGGTGAGCAGCAGCTCTCAAAGACAGCGATTGGCGCAGGAACAGGTGCTGTTCTCGGCACCGCTGCCGGCGCGCTTCTGGGCGGCACCACAAATGTGAAAACCCGCAAG
>JANMHO010000336.1:0-4477 GCA_031375195.1 Rhodobiaceae bacterium | reverse complement strand
GGGGATATGCTTGAACTTGGCGCCCACGGGACCAGCCTTCATGCGGGGCTTTCCAAGGCTGTAGACGCCCATAAAGTGGATGTTCTATATGCGGCGGGGCCTCTTATGGCTCACCTGTGGGAGAACACGCCAACCAACCGGCGTGGGGCCTATGCCAATACTTCGGCGGAACTTCGGGATAGCCTGCTTAGTGGTTTCCAGGCGGGAGATGTTGTGATGATCAAGGGCTCTCTTGGCAGCCGCATGGGACCCCTGGTCGAGGCAATCAGGGCGCGCTTTTCGCCAGTGGAGAGGGAAACCTAACGAATGCTTTATTTTATTCTGATCAGCCTTACGAATGATGTCTCGGCGTTCAACGTGTTCCGCTATCTGACGACGCGCACGGGTGGGGCCATTTTGACCGCGTTGTTTTTCATATTCGTGTTTGGCCCCCGCATAATCGCTTTGCTTAAGGTAAAGCAGGGGCGCGGGCAGCCTATTCGCAGCGATGGGCCGCAACGCCACATTCTTGAAAAGCAGGGCACACCCACCATGGGCGGCCTCATGATTTTGTCTGGAGTATTTGTCGCCACTTTCCTGTGGGCCGACCTCAGCAACCTTTATGTCTGGGCGGTCCTGTTTGTGACGCTCGGCTTTGGGGCCATCGGTTTTTATGATGATTTTCTCAAAGTCACACGTTCCACGACCAAAGGGTTTTCCGGCAAAGCCCGCCTTACAGCCGAGTTCGTGATTGCGGGAATAGCGGTTGCCTGTTTCATGTGGATCGGTGACAAGCCGCTTTCGAGTTCACTTGCGGTTCCGTTTTTCAAGGACGTGCTCATTCCATTTGGCGTACTCTTCATTATTGTTGGCGTGCTGGTGATTGTGGGCGCTGGCAATGCGGTCAATATCACCGATGGCCTTGACGGTTTGGCGATTGTGCCAGTGATGATTGCGGCGGCAAGCTTTGGCCTTATTGTCTATCTCGTGGGCAATGCGGTTTTTGCGGAATATCTGCAACTGCATTTTGTGAAAGGTTCGGGTGAGCTCGCGGTCATCTGCGGCGCGCTTGTGGGCGCCGGGCTTGGTTTCCTGTGGTTCAACGCGCCTCCGGCCATGATTTTTATGGGTGACACGGGATCACTGGCGCTGGGGGGAGCGCTGGGTGCAATCGCGGTGGCGGTAAAGCATGAATTGGTTCTGGGGATTATTGGCGGCCTGTTTGTGCTCGAAACGGTTTCCGTCATTGTGCAAGTGGTTTCGTTCAAGATGACTGGCAAGCGGGTGTTCGCCATGGCGCCACTGCACCACCACTTTGAGCAGAAGGGCTGGAAGGAACCGACGATCGTCATTCGTTTCTGGATCATTGCATTTGTTCTGGCCATCATTGGCCTGTCGACACTGAAGCTCAGGTAGGCCCGATGTTTCCGGCAAATTCGTTCAAGGGCAGGCGGGTTGGGCTGTTTGGCCTCGCGCGTTCTGGCACGGCGTGTTGGGAAGCCTTGCGCCTTGGGGGTGCCGAGGTATTTGCGTGGGATGATTCAGCTTTGGCAGTGGAGTCGGCCGGTTTTCCCGCAACCGATTTACGAGATGTTGATTTCAAGTCGTTGGATTGTCTGGTTTTGAGTCCCGGCGTGCCGCTCACCCACCCGGAACCGCACTGGACAGTTGTGAAGGCGCGGGCGGCGGGAATTGAAATTATTGGCGACACAGAAGTGTTCCAGCGGGAGCTGGCGGGCAGCGGTGCTCGCATGGTGGCGATTACGGGCACGAATGGCAAATCAACGACGACGGCGCTGATTGGGCACATTCTTAGGGCCAGTGGGCGCGATGTGGACGTTGGCGGGAATATCGGCACGGCGGTTTTTCTCATGCGACCGCCGGTGAAGCACAGAATTTATGTTCTTGAGCTTTCGTCTTTCCAGATCGATTTGATGCCGGGTTTGAAGCCTGGTGTCGGTATTTTGACGAATTTGACGCCCGATCACCTGGACCGTCATGGCACTATGGAAAACTATGCAGCGGTCAAGGCTCGCATGTTTGCCAATCAGGAAGCGGGCGATACGGCGATGATTGGCGTTGATGATGCCTGGAGCGCTGCAATTGCAGATGGCATCGACAATGATTCCGATGTGCGGAAAGTTTCGGTTGTCCACACCTTGGATGATGGCGTCTTTGTCGCCCGGGGCATTCTGGTTGATTGCCGGAATGGCAAGGAAGTGGCACGCATTGATCTGCGTGGAATGCCTGCCCTGAAAGGCGTTCACAATGGCCAGAACGCCTGCATGGCCTATGGGGTCGCACGTGCACTTGGCCTAAGCGTTGATGAGATTGTGCGGGCCATGCAAAGCTTTCCGGGTTTGGCGCACCGGATGCAGGAAATCGGCCGCCTCGGAAGCGTGTCATTCGTCAATGATTCAAAAGCCACCAATGCTGATGCGGCGGCAAAGGCTTTGGCGTCATTTGAGAGGATTTACTGGATTGCGGGCGGTGTGCCCAAGAGCGGGGGTATTGAACCGCTGGCAGATTTTTTTCCACGTGTCGCCAAGGCGTATCTCATTGGCGAAGCGGCGGATGAATTTGCACGGACACTTTCTGGTCGAGTTGAGTATGAAATGTGTGGCACATTGGATCGGGCTATAGCGGCGGCTGCCCGCGACGCCAAAAATGCTGTTGTGCTGCTCTCGCCGGCCTGTGCCTCATTTGATCACTATCGGAATTTTGAAATTCGCGGCGATGCGTTTGTGAAACTGGTGTCCGCGTTGCCTGGCATAACCATGACAATTGAAGGAGCACACTGATGCTGGTTTCCCGAAGTGATCGCGGCCTTATCGCGCGATGGTGGTTCACTGTTGACCGGCTTCTGCTATCCGCCGTCCTGATCTTGATGGCGATTGGTGTGCTGGTGAGCATGGCGGCAAGTCCGCCCGTAGCGGAGCGGCTTGGCCTCAACTCGTTTCATTTTTTCAAGTATCAGCTTGCATTTCTTGTGCCTGCGATTTTCATTTTGCTCACTGTTTCATTTCTGGAACCCAAGCAAACGCGGCGTGCCGCCTTTCTCACGTTCGGCGCATCGCTTGCCCTGATGGTCGCGGCCTTGTTTTGGGGGCCGGAAATCAAGGGTGCCCATCGCTGGATCAACCTGGGGCCTATCGGCGTGCAGCCGTCGGAAATTGCCAAACCGGGTTTTGTTGTGACGGTGGCCTGGTTTTTATCGGAGCATACAAAACGACCTGACATGCCGGCCAATTTTATCGCCTACTTGCTGTTCACGGTGTTTGTGGGATTGTTGGTCCTTCAGCCGGACTTTGGACAGACGGCGCTCGTCGTGCTGGCTTTCGCAGCCATGTTGCTGATTTATGGCATCCCCTGGGTCGTGGTTCTTGGACTGGCAGGGCTTTGCGCGGGAGGCGTCATGACAGCCTATGCGCTGGTGCCCCATGTGGCGTCACGCATCGATCGTTTCCTGCATCCGGACAAGGGGGATACCTTTCAAGTTGATACGGCGACATCGGCGTTTCAGAATGGCGGCCTAATGGGAACTGGACCCGGTGGCGGTGAGGCCAAGCAGATTCTGCCTGACGCGCATACGGACTTTACGTTTGCTGTCATAGGGGAAGAATTTGGCCTTATTGCCTGCATCGTGCTGTTGCTGCTATTTGCGTTTGTCGTCATGCGGATTTTACAACGCGCCAGGATTGAGCCGGACCCGTTTCCGGCGCTGGCGCTGAGTGGGTTGGGGATAATTTTTGGGTTGCAAGCGGTGATCAACATGGGCGTGAATGTTTCGCTTTTACCTGCCAAAGGCATGACGCTGCCGCTGATTTCCTATGGCGGCTCTTCGCTTGTGGGTGTCGCCTTCTCCATGGGCATGGTGCTGGCGTTCAGCAGGCGGCAAGCTAGCGCCGGCGCGGTTCACCCGACATGGCAGCCGGCCGCGGCATGACGAAGACTGTTGTTCTGGCTGCAGGCGGAACCGGCGGACATTTGTTTCCGGCGCAAGCCCTGGCCGAGGAACTTCTATCTCGCGGCTATGTCATTCATCTCATCACCGACGAGCGTGTGGCCGATTACGGCAGAGCGTTTCCAGCCAATAAAACCCACATTGTGCCATCGTCGACCTTGTCGCTGTCCAAGCCATGGCTGTTGCCGGCAAGACTTTTCCGGTTGCTCCGTGGCATCATAAAAGCCAAGGCAATTCTGGGAAATGTCAAGCCAGTTGCTGTTGTAGGGTTCGGCGGTTACCCGTCTTTTCCACCGATCATAGCGGCATCGTGGCTCAAAATTCCGACATGCATTCATGACCAGAATGCGGTCATGGGCAGAGCCAACCGCGTGTTGTCATATTTTGCTGATGCGGTCGCTTCGTCATTTCCGGTGCTGGCGGGACTTCCCAAAAGGGCAACTGGGAAAGTTGTTGTGACGGGCAATCCGGTGCGTGGCGTTGTGATGGAACAGCTTGCGGCGCCCTATCAAATCAGCAATGCGGACAGGATAT
>JANMHO010000137.1:0-1698 GCA_031375195.1 Rhodobiaceae bacterium | reverse complement strand
CGTCTATGAACCCAAGGTGCTGCACCTGGCCGACGGCCGCATTGCCGGAACCTCCATCGATGATCGCGCTGGTTGCGCAGTTATCATCGAAGTGGCCCGCGCCCTGCTGCTGCAGAAGGCGCGCCCCACAGTGCATGTGGTTTTTTCGGTTCTTGAGGAATTCAACCTGCAGGGCGCCGTCACCGCGGCGCGGGCGCTTGCCCCCGATATCGCCATCCAGCTCGATCTCGTGCTCGCAACCGACACGCCTGATATGGGCGGACGGGGCGATGTATCCCTCGGCGGCGGACCAGCCATGAGCATGTATAGCTTCCATGGCCGCGGCACACTCAACGGCACCATCCCCCACCCTGCCCTCGTCAGCCTGTTTTCAAAGACCGCAGCCCGGGAAAAACTGAACCTGCAACGCAGCGCCCATGTGGGAGCCCTCACGGACTCCTCCTACGTGCAGCTCCTGCACAACGGCATTGCCGCAATCGATCTGGGCTTCCCCTGCCGCTACACCCATTCATCGCTTGAAGTTTGCGATCCACGCGACCTCGCAGGCCTTGCCCAGTTGCTCATCGCCGGAATTTCCAGCATCGATCACAGCTTCACCCTCGACCGGGACGCGCACACCTGATGAAATATTATCTCGGCGTCGATATCGGCACGTTCGAATCCAAAGGTGTTCTGAGCGATGGCGCCGGCAACATCATCGCCAGCGCCGCCAAGCCCCATAAAATGCTGGTGCCGCAGGCGGGCTGGGCCGAACATCGCGCCAACGAGGATTGGTGGGATGATTTCACCTTCATCACCAAAAAACTGATTGCCGACAGCAACGTCGCGCCGTCAGACATCAAGGCCGTGGCCACCAGCGGCATCGGTCCCTGCATGCTGCCATTGAACGCCAAAGGCGAGCCGCTGATGAACGCCGTGCTCTATGGCGTCGATACGCGCGCCGCCGGAGAGATCGATGAACTCAACGCAGGGATCGGCGCGGAGCGCATTCTGGACTATTGCGGCAACGCGCTCACTTCCCAGTCGGTCGGCCCCAAAATTCTCTGGCTCAAGAACAACCGGCCGGAAATTTATGCGGCCACCCACAAAATTCTCACCTGCAGTTCCTATCTGGTTTTCCGGCTCACGGGCCAATACGTGATTGACCATTACACCGCAGCCAACAACACGCCGCTCTATTCGGCAGCGGATTTGAAGTGGAGCGAAGAACTCACCACGAAAATCATCCCCCTCGACAGGTTGCCCGAATGCAAATGGAGCACGGATATTGCAGGCGTGATTACGGCCAAAGCCGCCGCCGAGACGGGACTGGCCGCCGGAACCCCCGTCACAGTGGGCACCATTGATGCCGCCGCCGAGGCATTGAGCGTTGGCGTGTTGAACGCGGGGGACATGATGCTGATGTATGGCTCAACCATTTTCATCATCGCCCTCACCTCAGCCCGCGTGAGGGATGCAAGGCTGTGGTATGCGCCGTGGCTGTTTCCAGGGCAGCATGCCTCCATGGCGGGGCTTGCCACCAGCGGCACTCTCACCCACTGGTTCCGCGAAAACCTTGCCCGCGAACTGGACCCCGCCGACGCCATCATCAAACTTTCAACAGAAGCAGCGAGCTCGCCCCCTGGCGCCAACGGCATCACCATGCTGCCCTATTTCTCCGGCGAACGAACCCCCATCCACGACACGCACGCCAAGGGC
>JANMHO010000136.1:0-8132 GCA_031375195.1 Rhodobiaceae bacterium | reverse complement strand
GCACATATTGGTGTGGCGGCTGCAAATGGCATCCGCCCGAGTTTGGAAATCCGGTTGGGCCACGACGGAATGTCTCTTATTTTCGGCGCGGCACTTTATGGAATTATGACGCAACTTCACCCCGCATTGATCGGTGTTCCGATTTTTGCGCTATCGAGATAAGGCTGCAACATGTCAGTTCAGAACCCGATCAAACGATTGACCGCCCCTGATATTTCGGCGCGCAAAGGCGGCGATCCCATCGTGTCGCTCACCTCCTACCATGCGCATACCGCCGCCATCGCCGACAAATATGTGGATTTCATCCTGGTGGGCGACTCTCTGGGCATGGTGATGCATGGTTTTGAATCAACGCTGCCTGTGCCGCTTGACCTCATGATCCTGCATGGGCGCGCCGTGATGCGGGGCGCCAAGCGGGCGCTGGTGGTGGTTGATATGCCGTTTGGCTCCTATGAGGAGAGCCCGGCCCAGGCGTTTCGCAATGCGGCCCGCGTGATGAAGGAAACCGAGTGCGGGGCGATCAAGCTTGAGGGAGGCGCGCGCATGGCGGAAACCATTCGCTTCCTCACGGAGCGCGGCATTCCGGTCATGGCGCATATTGGCTTGACGCCGCAATCGATCAATGTGCTCGGCAGCTTCAAGACCCAGGGGCGTACGCGCGATAAGTGGGCCGTGATCGAGGATGATGCGAAGGCTGTGACCGAAGCCGGCGCTTTTTCCATGGTGCTGGAAGCGATCGTTGAACCCTTGGCCGCGAAAATCACAAAGTCAGTCGTAATCCCAACAATCGGCATTGGAGCTTCGCCAGCCTGCGACGGGCAAATTCTGGTGATGGAGGATATGCTGGGCCTGTCGCCCCGGGTTCCAAAATTCGTCAAGGAATTTGGCGCAGTTGGCAAGGCCATAGAGAATGCCATCCGCTCCTATGCCGAGGACGTGCGGGCCCGCAAATTTCCGATGCCGGAGAACACTTACGAGGTGAAGGATTAGGCTTAACCGATTGTTAACCATAATGCCGTCCAATGGCCTTCTGTCGATGAAGGTGGGGATCTATGTCGGAAGAACTCTTGGGCCTGGTGATCGGTTTCGTGGCTTGCGGGGCCGCAATGGCGGTTTACATAACGCTGCAGACGCGCAAGGCCATTCGGGACGTGTATGGACCGTAGTCTCGAAAAGGCCTTGATTTAGCCCTCTCGCTGGCTTACCCACAGCGGTGTTTTCAAGGAGCCTTTTGCTGTGAGCGATGAATCCCTCTTTCGCGAGGTGGACGAGGAAGTCCGTCAAGAACAATACAAGAAGCTGTGGGAAAAATTTGGCAATTATTTCATTGTCTTGTGTCTTGCTGTCGTGGCTTCCGTGGCGGGCGCCAAGGGCTATCAATACTATCAGAAAAAACAATCCGAAGCGGCGGCTGTCGTCTATTTTGACGGCGTGAAGAAAGCTACCGACGGCAAGCCAGAGGATGCCCTGAGGGCGTTGATGGCGGTTGACCATCCGGGTTTCAAGCAATTGGCCAGGCTGCAGGAAGCGATTGTGCTGAGCGGGCAGGGCAAGACGAAAGAAGCTGTTGCGGTATTTGATGCGATTGCCGCGGATCAATCGGTTGATCCGACTTTGCGTGACCTGGCGCGTATTCGTGCCGGGTATTTGCTGGCCGATACCGTGAAGCCTGACGAGCTATTGGCGCGGTTGGGGAGCTTTGACAAGGAGGGTCAGGCGTGGCGGCACGCGGCGCGGGAAATTTTTGGTGTTTCGGCATTTCGCATAGGAGATTATGCCATGGCTGACCGTTACATGAATGCCAATTTCGCTGATGCGGATACGCCGCCAGACATGCGCGAGCGGGCGCAGGTGATGATTCAGCTCCTCACGCCATTGTTGGACAAGTGAATGATGGGCCGGAACCTCATCACATATTTTCTGATCGGCACGCTGGGTTTTTCGCTGATGGCTTGTTCCCAGATGAAAAGGCTGACGGGCCAAACTGATGATACTGTTTTGCCAGGTGCGCGGGAGGAAATTTTGCCACCCGACGTCCAGACAGCGCGCGACCCGGAAGTGACCGGCGAGAAAACCGCCGAATGCAAGGCCGATGACCCTGATTGCATTCCGCCTGTTGATCAAGAATCCAGCACGGTTCAATGACCCTCACAGTGACGATTTTGGGGCGTCCCAATGTTGGGAAGTCGACCCTGTTCAACCGCTTGGTTGGCCGCAAGACCGCGCTGGTGGATGACCAGCCCGGTGTGACGCGTGATCGCCGCGAGGGCATGGCCTCAATCGGCGACATGAAGTTTCGTATTTTTGATACGGCAGGCCTTGATGACGCGAAAAAAGAGTCGCTCGAAGCCCGCATGAGCGAGCAGTCGGTGACGGCGGCGCGCGAGGCTGATCTGGTGTTCTTTGTCATTGACGCGCGCGTTGGCATCACGCCGATTGACCGGATGTTCGCCGAGAAAATCCGCAAATTTGGCAAGCCCGTGCGCCTCATCGCCAACAAGGCGGAAGCGCGCATGGCGGAAGCCGGCGTGATGGACTCCTATTCGCTGGGCTTTGGCGAACCCATAGCGGTTTCAGCCGAACACGGCGAAGGCATTGAAGGCATCTATGACGCGGTGGCGGATTTTCTGCCAGATGTCGAAGAGGTTGTTACAGAAGAAACTGAAGAAGAAGAAATGGCGCGGCCCTTGCGACTCGCCATTATCGGCCAGCCCAATGCCGGAAAATCCACGCTGGTGAACACCATGCTTGGGGAAGAGCGGATGCTAACGGGCCCGGAGGCTGGCATCACGCGGGACGCCATCGCAACGGATTGGAGCTGGCAGGGCCGCGAGATCAAGCTTTGGGATACGGCGGGGATCAGGCGGAAATCACGGGTGACGGGCAAGATCGAGAAGCTTGCGGTTTCTGACGCGCTGCGGGCCATCCGCTTTGCAGATTGTGTGGTTGTTCTGATTGATGCTTCGATGGTGATTGAGCGGCAGGATCTGGCGCTGTCTGATCTGGTGGCCACGGAAGGCCGCGCTGTTGTTCTGGCCTTGAGCAAGTGGGACCTGGTTGAAGACAAGCAGAAGAAGCTCGCCGAGGTTCATAGCGATCTTGAGGATGTGCTGCCGGAAATTCGCGGTGTTCCAGTTGTAACGCTGTCTTCGAAACAGGAGCGCGGCATCGACAGGTTGATGAAGGCTGTGTTTGAAGCAGTTGACCGCTGGAGCGCCAGGATTACAACATCGCAGCTCAATCGCTGGCTTGAGGCGGCGTTGGCGCGCAACCCGCCACCGGCGCCATCGGGGCGGCGCATTAAAATCCGCTACGCCACGCAGGCGAGCTCGCGGCCGCCGACATTCGCGGTGTTTGGCAACCAGCTGTCAAAAATGCCGGACAGCTACAAGCGGTATTTGATGAATACGTTGCGGAAGGACTTTGATCTGGCGGGTGTGCCGATCAGGTTCAGCCTGCGTGGAGGCAAGAACCCGTTTGACAAGGATAAGTAGGATCCAGCGCTACAACTGAACCGAAACTGTTCCGATGAGATCGTAGGCGGCTTCGATCAGGTCGCCGATGCTGGTTTCGAAGACTTCGGTGATGACGCCTGTTGTGATCACGTCGCCTGCGCGGAGAAACAGGCTTTTGGAAATCAGGTCATTGGCGAGCCAGGCGAGAGCCATTTCGGGTCCGCCCAGGGCATTGGAGGCGAGGCCGGAATATTTCTGCTGGCCATTGATTTTCACGCGGTTGGTGATCCTGGCGAGATCGGATTGCTTTGGCAGCTTGACGCCGGGGCCGAGAACCAGCGCATGGTTCAATCCGCCATCGGCGACATACCATTCGACAACATCGTTGAAGCCCCTGGGCAGGCGCGGGTTTACAATTTCAATTGAGGGATGAATGGTGGCGACTGCCGCGAGCACTTCTTCCACTGACCATGAATTGCCTCTCTTGGGCAAGTCCCTTGCCATGGTGAAAGCGATTTCGGGTTCGGTGGTGCGGCTGTTGCTCGGCAGGGTTTTGATGTGGGTTCCCGATGGAAATAATTGCTCGGCATAGACCGGGCCGGGAAAGGGGCCATCGGTTTTCAAGGCTTTTTGGGCGCGTTCACTCGTGCAGCCGATTTTCCAGCCGACGTGTTTCCAGCCGATCGACTCACGCACGGCGGATTGCATTGCGAAGGCTTCGGCCATGTCAGCGGGAGCCGCAGCAGGGTAGACGGCGATTTTTTCACCCGACAGGCGGCCAGCACGAAGGGCATCAATGGTTGCTTGGCTGCTCATAATATCTGCTTGAATAGTCCAGTGGGCGCGTACTTGTAAACGGCCCCATTGTCGGTGAACGAGCTGAGGCACATGGGAATCACCTGGGCTGCCACTTCTTCAGCGGAGGGCAGCGTGTCAGGGTCTTCTCCCGGCATGGCGGTGGCGCGCATTTTGGTGCGTGTCGGACCGGGGCTGAAGCAATTGGCGCGGATGGCGGTTGACTCATTTTCGGCGGCGTAGGTCTTGACCAGCGCCTCGAGGGCCGCCTTTGAAATGGAATAGGCGCCCCAATAGGCAAAGCATTTGTGGGCGAGGCCTGACGTGATGAATACGGCGCGGCCGGCATCCGAGGCGCGCAGCAGGGGATCGAGCGATCTGACAAGCCTGTAGTTTGCCGTGATATTCACGGCCATCGCGTCATCAAAAACCCTGGGATCGAGGTGGCCGAGGGGGGTGAGCTTGCCCAAAACTCCCGCATTGCCGATCAGGATATCCAGTTTTTTCCAGCGCTCGAAAATGGCGGCGCCCAAACGGTCAATGGCGGCGAAATCCTTGATGTCGGCGGGAACCAGCGTCGCCGTGCCGCCAACATCCTTAATCTCATCATCAAGCTCTTCAAGGCCACCCTGGGTTCGGGCGGTGGCTACGATGTGGGCACCTTCGGCGGCGAGCTTCAGGGCGATGGCGCGGCCTAGCCCACGGGACGCGCCGGTGACGACAGCCACGCGGTTTTCGAGTTGCCTGGCCATGGGGTCAACCGGCTTCGGCGAGAAGCGAGAGCTGCTGCTTGGCGGATTCGCCGGTCATGTCGGTCAGGTGTGTGGGGTAATCGCCGGTGAAGCAGTGATCGGTGAATTGCGGGCGGTGAGGATCGCGGCCGGGGTAGCCCGCCGATTTGTAAACGCCATCGACCGAGATGAAGGACAACGACGTGACACCGATGAATGCGCGCATCTCTTCCAAAGTGTGGGTTGCTGCGAGAAGCGATTTTTGCTCCGGCGTGTCGATGCCGTAGAAGTCCGGAAACTTGATGGGCGGGCTGGAAATCCGCATATGCACTTCGCGGGCGCCCGCCTCGTACATCATGCGGACAATTTTGACCGACGTGGTTCCGCGCACGATGGAATCATCCACCAGCACAATGCGCTTTCCCTCAATGACCGAGCGATTGGCGTTGTGCTTGAGCTTGACGCCCAGCGACCGGATGGATTGGGTGGGTTCAATAAAGGTGCGGCCCACATAGTGATTGCGGATGATGCCAAGCTCGAAGGGAATTCCAGTCTGTTGGGAAAAGCCGATCGCCGAGGGCACGCCAGAGTCGGGGATGGGCACGATCACATCCGCATCGACGGGGGATTCAATGGCCAATTGCTTGCCAAGCTCTTTGCGAACCTCATAGACCGAACGGCCACCGAGGACTGAATCGGGGCGGGAAAAATAGATATATTCGAAAATGCAGGGGCGGGCCTGCTGCTTGGGGAAGGGGCGGTGCGATTCAACGCCGTCTTCCGAGATGACGATAACCTCGCCATTTTCGACTTCGCGGATAAATTTTGCGCCGATGATATCAAGCGCGCAGGTTTCGGAGCAAAGAATGTAAGCGCCGTTCAACTCACCCAGAATGAGTGGGCGAATGCCGAGGGGATCCCTTGCGCCGATCAGTTTCTTGTTGGTGAGAGCGACGAGAGCATAGGCGCCTTCGAGGCTGCGCAGCGCGTCGATGTAGCGCTCGATGATCCGCATCTTCTTGGAGCGCGAGACGAGGTGCAGGATGACTTCCGTGTCCGACGTCGATTGGCAGATGGCGCCCTGTGAAATGAGTTCGCGGCGCAAGGTCAGGCCGTTGGTGATGTTGCCGTTGTGGGCAACGGCCAAGCCACCGGCAGAAAGCTCGGCAAACAGGGGCTGCACATTGCGCAGGATGGTTTCGCCCGTGGTGGAATAGCGCACATGGCCAAGCGCCGCTCGGCCTTGCAAGCGGTTGATGATTTTTTCGCTGGAGAAGTGATCGCCGACCAGACCCATGCGGCGTTCGGCGTTGAAGCGCTCGCCATCGAAGGAGACAATGCCTGCGGCTTCCTGGCCGCGATGCTGCAGCGCGTGGAGGCCGAGGGCGGTCAGGGCTGCGGCATCGGGGTGGCCGTAGATTCCGAATACGCCGCATTCCTCGCGCAGACGATCGCCTTCGGTTTCGAGGTCAATCATCATTGGCTGCCGGTTCCTTCAATCAGATTATTGAGCCCCTGGGCTTCATTGGATTGATAGCCGGCTTCGGTTTTGGCGGCGGATTGATCGGTCTTGAGCGTGGGTGAATCGGGGTTGGCCATCAGCGCTGTATTGGACAGGGTTTCGGCAATATCGGGCGGCATGAATTCCAGCAGAATTTCGCCGACATAAATGATCGCAGGCAACGTGGTGGCATTGCGAACCCAGGTTTCCTGTTTTTCCGCCGGCACGAGCCAGCCATAAAACAGATAGGAAATCGCCACCAGCACAAAGCCGCGCGCAAAGCCGAAGATGAGGCCCAGGCTGCGGTCCAGCGAGCCCACGGATGAATCCACCACAATGTCGGATATTTTCACGCTGATCAGCGAGACGATGATGAGAGTGATGATGAAGGCTATGGCGCCAACGGCAATCTGGGCGAGGATGGGTTTGTCAACATAAGGCAGCGCCAGATCGATCAGGGCTGGCTGTTTGACGGCGAAATAGGCCGCGAGAGCCGACGCGCCCCAGGCCACCAGTGACAGCACTTCGCGGGTGAAGCCACGCATCAGCGCCAGCAGGCCGGATATCAGCATGATGCCGATCAGAATGACGTCAAGCAATTGAAAGGGCATGCAATGTTCCCATGGCCGTTGAATGTGCCACCTTATAGGCAGCTTTTGTTTTGAGTTCTAGACGATTCGTCTGAGGCCCTTGTCTTGCGACGCTGTCCAGGCCACGAGGTCCGCTATGGTTTCAATTTGCTTCACTCGCAAACCCTTGAAACCTGCAGGCTCCGCAGTGCCAGCGATCACAGCCTCCTTCAAGCCCAGCTTTTGAGCTTCTTTAAGGCGGGCTTCGGTTTGGCCCACGGGCCGGATGGCGCCGGACAGCGCAACCTCGCCAAATACAGCTGTGCCATGGGGAATGACGGTTCCGGTGAGGGAAGAAAGCAGGGCCGCGGCCACGGCCAAATCGGCCGCGGGTTCGCGCACTTTGAGGCCGCCTGCGACATTAAGGTAAACATCGTTCGGCCCGATCACCACGCCAGCGCGCGCCTCCAGCACGGCCAGAATCATGGAGAGGCGATTTGAGTCCCAGCCTACGGTGGTGCGGCGCGGCGTTCCCAGGGGCGAGGGTGAAACCAGGGCTTGCACCTCGATGAGCAAGGGCCTTGTGCCCTCCATGCCGGCGAACACCGCGGTGCCAGGGGTTGGCCTGTCGCTTGAACCCATGAACAGCTTGGAGGGGTTGGTGACTTCCTTCAGGCCGCCGTCGGACATTTCGAAGACGCCGATTTCGTCGGTTGGGCCGAAGCGGTTTTTGACAGCGCGGAGAATACGGTATTGGTGGCCCCGGTCGCCCTCGAAATAGAGAACCGTATCCACCATGTGTTCGATAACCTTGGGGCCAGCGATCTGGCCATCCTTGGTGACATGGCCCACCAGCAGCATGGCGGTGCCTTTTTGCTTGGCGTAACGCACCAGGGCTTCTGAGCCTGCCTTGAGCTGGGAGACGGTGCCGGGGGCTGACTCAATGACGGGCGACCACAGGGTTTGAATGGAGTCGATCACGGCAACAACCGGGGGTGCGCCCTCGTCAAGGGTTGCCAAAATATCCGAGACGTTGGTTTCGGTGGCGAGCAGCACAGCGGCGTCATCCAGCCCCAGGCGC
>JANMHO010000261.1:0-1928 GCA_031375195.1 Rhodobiaceae bacterium | reverse complement strand
TGGGCGCCTAGAATTTAAAGGACAGGAAGAATGAACAAGGAAATTCGCGTGCCCACCCTCGGTGAATCCGTCACCGAGGCGACGATTGCAAAATGGTTCAAGAATATCGGCGATGCCATCAAGGTGGATGAGCCGATGGTCGAGCTCGAAACCGACAAGGTCACCGTGGAGGTTCCGGCGCCAGCATCGGGCAAGTTATTGTCCATTGACGCCGCCGCCGGATTGACGGTCAAGGTTGGGGCGCTTCTGGGCTCAATCGAAGAAGGTGCGGCCGGTGCCGCTTCCAAGCCAGCAGCCGCAGCACCTGCTTCCGCAAAACCTGTTTCCGCAAAACCTGCGGAAGCTCCGCTTTCGCCGGCCGTCAGAAAAATCGTCACTGAAAACAAACTGGAACCGGCGGGCATTCCCGCGACAGGCAGGGATGGCCGCCTGACCAAGGGCGATGTGATTGAGCATCTGGAAAAACCGGCGGCGCCTGTTGTGGCCCGGGTTGCAGGCAAGGAAGAGCGCGTGAAAATGTCGAGGCTTCGCCTCACCATCGCCAGGCGTCTGAAGGAAGCCCAGAACAACGCCGCCATGCTCACCACCTTCAATGAAGTGGACATGACGGCGATCATGACGCTGCGCAACCAGTTCAAGGACGTGTTTGAGAAGAAGCATGGCGTGAAGCTCGGCTTCATGAGCTTCTTTGCCAAGGCCGTGATCCAGGCCCTGAAGGACGTGCCCGCCGTGAATGCCGAGATAGATGGCGAAGACCTGGTTTACAAGAACTACTATCACATCGGCGTCGCCGTTGGCACCGACAGGGGCCTGGTCGTTCCGGTGGTGCGCGATGCGGACACGCTGTCATTCGCGGGGATTGAAAAAACCATCGCCGACTACGGCAGGAAAGCCCGCGACGGCCAATTGCAAATCGCTGACATGCAGGGCGGCACCTTCACCATCTCCAATGGCGGCGTCTATGGCTCGCTGATGTCAACGCCCATTCTCAATGCGCCGCAATCCGGCATCCTCGGCATGCACAAAATTCAGGACCGACCCGTGGCAATTGGCGGCCAGGTGGTGATCCGCCCCATGATGTACTTGGCGCTCTCCTATGACCACCGCATTGTCGATGGCAAGGAAGCCGTCACCTTCCTGGTGCGCGTCAAGGAAAGCCTCGAAGACCCGCAGCGCGCGCTGTTGGATTTGTAGGAGCGCCGGTCCATGGCCCAGAAGCCTGAAGTCGCCATCGTAACCGGCGGAAGCCGTGGTATCGGCGCTGCCACCAGCCTTTTGCTGGCAAAGGCGGGTTACCTCGTTGTGGTGAACTACGTGTCGAACGCCGCGGCAGCCAAGGATGTTATCACGCAAATTGAAAAGGCGGGCGGCAAGGCCGCGGCAGTCCACGGCGATGTCGCCAGTGAAAAGGACATCGTGGCGCTGTTCAAGGCCGCTGACCAGTTGGGCCAGTTGAAAGTGCTGGTCAACAACGCGGGCGTTGTCGATGTGAAGGCCAGGGTTGACGAAATGTCAGCCGAAAGGCTGGCGCGCATGTTCGCCATCAACATCACGGGAACTTTCCTCTGCGCCCGTGAGGCGGTGAAACGCATGTCCACGCGCCACGGCGGCTCAGGCGGCGCAATCGTCAATCTGTCGTCAGCGGCGGCAACCCTCGGTGCCGCCGGCATGTTTGTGGATTATGCCGCAAGCAAAGGCGCCATTGATGTTTTTACCCTGGGCCTGGCCCGTGAAGTGGCGAGCGAAGGAATCCGCGTCAACGCGGTCCGCCCCGGAATCATCGACACGGATATTCATGCCTCCGGCGGCGAACCGGACCGTGTTGCACAAATGCGCGGGACAATTCCCATGCAGCGTGAAGGCACGTCGCTCGAGGTGGCCGAAGCAATTATTTGGTTGGCATCCGATAAGGCGTCATATGTAACAGG
>JANMHO010000209.1:0-3890 GCA_031375195.1 Rhodobiaceae bacterium | reverse complement strand
TGATGTTGATTTCGAAATGTTCGGCAAGGACCACCAGACCAACGCCGTGGTTTATGACAGGATTTGCGAAATACTGGGCGGCGTGGCGCCTGAGCACTACGTCTATGAACTGTTTCTCGATGACAAGGGCCAGAAGATTTCAAAATCCAAGGGCAATGGCCTGACGATTGACGAATGGCTCACCTATGCCGATACGGATTCACTTTCACTCTATATGTATAACCGCCCGCGCGAAGCCAAGAAGCTTTACTTCGATGTGATCCCCCGCGCCGTTGATGAATATGCCCAGTTCCAGAATGCCTATGGCAGGCAGGAGGTGAAGGACCGCCTGATGAACCCCCTCTGGCACATTCACGGCGGCAATCCGCCGGCGCCAGAAGAAGGCTCCGTGTCGTTCTCATTGCTGCTCAATCTGGTGGCGGTTGCCAATACCGAGGACAAGTCCGTGCTCTGGGCCTTCCTCAAGCGCTATGCGCCCCAGGTGTCGCCTGAAACCCACCCACGGCTTGACAGCATGGTGGGCTACGCCATTCGCTACTTCACCGATTTCGTGAAGCCCGGCAAGAAATATCGTCCGCCCACGGAGGATGAAAAAAAGGCGCTGGAAGATTTATCGGCTGCGCTGGCGCAATTGCCGGAAGGGTCAACCCCGGAAGCCATCCAGCAGAAGGTCTATGACATCGGCCGTCGCGAACCCTACACCACCACCCAGAAGGATGGCTCCGTCGGCGTGGCGCAAACCTGGTTCAACATGCTCTACCAGGTCCTGCTGGGCGAAGAGCGTGGCCCCCGCTTTGGTTCCTTCGCAGCGCTTTTCGGCCTGGCCAACACGAGGGCCTTGATCGATAGGGCCCTGAGGGGCGAGTTGGTGAACTAACCCTTTACGGCCACATTTTTACTGGCTGGCCCAGATAATCCTGGCAACCCAGTCCACGTCCTTCATGTCGAGGGTCTTTGTGACGTGGGACGTATTGAAGGACGCGAGCTCGACGGTCTTGGCCGTTTGCCGCTGCATGATCTTGGCCATCACCTGGCCGTCGGCGGTCCTCACCACAACCCGGTCACCCTTGCGCACGGTGGCGCCGGGTGAAACGATGATGGTGTCGCCCTCGCGGTAAACCGGCATCATGGAATCGCCGGTGATTTCCAGCGCATAGGCGGTGGCGTCAGTCACCCCCGGAACCTCGATCTCTTCCCAGCCATTGCCAACCGGAAAACCCGAATCATCAAAAAAGCCACCCTTGCCCGCCTGGGCAAAGCCCAGCAACGGCAGCTGCTTGCGCTTTGGCGGCTGGCCCTTCCGGCCCGTCAGAAGATCGGTGAATTCCTCAACCGAAGCCCCGGAGGCGTTCAGCAAATTGGCCACGCTTTCAGTTGTTGGCCAGCGCGGGCGGCCATCGGGCCCATTGCGCTTGGAGGGATTGAACGAGGTGGGATCAAGGCCGGATTTCTTGGCCAGCCCCGATGCTGAAAGCCCATACCGCTCCGCGATGGTGTCGATCGCGGCCCAGACCTGCTTGTGGCTAAACATCCGTCATCTCCAATTTTCGCTATTTAATCCTTAATAGGAACTAATACCTTAAATCCATCCGGTTGTCTAGCCCCCCTGACGTCGTTATGGTATGGAATATGTCACTTCTCTACAAGATCATGTCACGGCAGGAATGGGCCGATGCTTTGGCCCGCCGCGTATATGAAGGTTCGGAACTGGACCGGAAGGACGGGTTCATCCACTTGTCAGCCCCGCATCAGGTGCGCGAAACGGCCGCCAGACACTTTGCGGGGAAGGCCGATCTGGTTCTGGTGGCGGTGATTGAAACCAGCCTTGGCAAAACCCTGAAGTGGGAAACGTCGCGTGGCGGAGCCTTGTTTCCCCACGTCTACGGCCCTCTCCCGATCACGGCTGTGAAAGAGGCGGTGGCCCTTCCCCTGGCGGGCGGCAAGCACCAGTTTCCCGAAAGCCTGGCTGAATGAGCCTTGCCAAATTCGGCTTCAGTCTGGCCAGGCCCTTGCTTCACCGTCTCGATGCGGAATTGGCCCACAGCCTCACAATTAAAACTTTGAAAGCCGGATTGGCAGGAGCCCTGCCATCGCAGCCCCGGATTCCAATCTCCCGTTTCGGCCTCAAATTTGAAAATCCTTTGGGCTTGGCCGCAGGCTTCGACAAAAACGCCGAGGTTCCAGACGCCATGCTGGCCCAGGGTTTCGGCTTTGTGGAGGTGGGATCAATCACGCCAAAGCCGCAAACGGGAAATCCCCAGCCACGCCTGTTTCGCCTCATCCAGGATCAGGCCATCATCAACCGCATGGGCTTCAACAATGAGGGCCATGCAGCGGCCCTCGAAAGGCTGCGCGCCCGTCGGCACCGATCCGGAATCATCGGCGTGAACCTCGGCGCCAACAAGGACACGGGCGACCGCGCCGCCGACTATGTCGCAGGCATCAACACATTTTCCGATGTCGCCAGCTACTTCACCGTCAATATCTCGTCGCCCAATACACCAGGCCTGCGAAATCTCCAGGCAGCCGGGGAACTGCGCCCCTTGCTCCAGCGGTTGAACGACGCGCGCCAGCGTCAAGGCCACGCCGTGCCAATGCTTCTCAAAATCGCGCCCGATCTTGATCCGTTTGAAATGAAAGCCATTGCTGATTGCTGCCTGGAAGCTGGAATTGCCGGCGTGATCATTTCCAACACCACAATTTCGAGGCCCTTGCTTCGTTCACAGCATGCGCGCGAGCTGGGTGGTCTGTCCGGCCAGCCGCTGTTCGAGCTCTCAACCAGGCAACTCGCGCGCTTCTATGTGTTAACGGCAGGAAAAATTCCGTTGATCGGTGTGGGTGGAATTTCAAACACCGGGCAGGCCTGGAGGAAAATCTGCGCTGGCGCCTCGCTGCTCCAGCTATACTCCGCGCTGGTCTTTCACGGGCCGATACTGATCGGGGAAATTCTGACAGGTCTTGGGCAAAAGTTGACCGAGCATAAAATGGCAAGCCTCGAAGAAGCTATCGGTTCCACAGCCGAAGAAATCGCTCACCAAAGCCCATTGGGGATATAACGCGCATAAATTTCCGATGCGGTGCCCTTCTCCTGCAACAGGTCCAGCGCGTAATCAAATGCCTGCACCAGAAGTTGATCCTCCCGTCGCGCCAGAAAGGCCAGGTTACGGGTGAAAAAGTTGCGGTCCACATAGGCGCCGCCCAATGTCAGGCAGCAGCCCTTGGACGCGTTCCCGGCGAGCCAAAAGATCAGCCGCAGGTCGTCGCCAAAAACCGCATCGACCGTGCCGGCGCTCAAGGCCGCAAACATTTCCGCCTCCGTTGGAAAAGGGGTCAATGTCGAGCGGGAATAGTATTTCTCCAGCCATGCCCCATGGCTGGTCTTGGCCACAAATCCGATGCGCTTGCCAGCCAGGCTTCGAATATCGCTGCTGCGCAACTGGCTGCCGTATTTCACGGCGAAGCGGCCAAGCGACCAGAAATATGGCCGGGTCATCGCGGTTTTTTTCAAGACATTTTCATCAATCCTCAACCCCGAAGCAATTACGTCCCCTTCATTGGCGATCAGCGCAGGCAGAAGCTCGTCGAAAGGCTTTGCAACAACAACACAGTCGAGTTTCAGTTCCGCGCAAGCCGCGATTGCAAGTTCAACCGAAAGGCCCGAATGCTTCCCTTCCGGCACCCCATAGCTGAAGGGCGGAAAATTTTCGTCCGCCAACAGACGAATACTGCCCGTCGGCAAATTGGCGGGGTTTCTGGCGGTTCCGTCGGTATGCCGGAACAGCGGCAATGTCTCAGGCGCAGTTGTTTGCGCATTGGCCGATGATAGCGCAGCCCATGCGAGAGCGGGCAACAACAGATACATCAAACACAAAGTTGTAGACTTGCACTTA
>JANMHO010000133.1:0-6414 GCA_031375195.1 Rhodobiaceae bacterium | reverse complement strand
CACCACATCAGCCGATTGCCGCGCCGTGTAACCGGCATAAAGCGAGTCAGCGTAAAGCGCTTCCTTGGCGAATTCCGGCAGCGCCGCGATCTCCGGCCAGATGTCCTGAACTCGCTCCAGCCCTACTTCCGGCATCGACAGAAAATCCAGGGCCGAACGACGCTGCCCATCCTGATTAACCCGAAGACCGTGCTTCGCAGCTGCGGCCGATGTGAGAACAAGTTCCCCGGCCAACGACCTTGCGCGGGCGAGAATATCCATCCGCTCCGTAAAATGTTTTTCGCGTTCAGTCCCGACAAGGCCGCTCGCAATGCCCTTGGGCGTCAACCGTTGGTCCGCATTGTCAGCCCGGAGCGACAAGCGGTATTCGGCCCGCGAGGTGAACATCCGGTAGGGCTCCGTCACGCCGCGCAGAACAAGATCATCAACCATGACACCCAGATAGCCTTCAGCCCGGTCAAAAATAACCGCCCCCTGGCCGGCGACTTTCCGCGCCGCATTGAGGCCAGCGATCAGCCCCTGGGCGGCGGCCTCTTCATAGCCCGTCGTGCCATTGATCTGGCCCGCCAAAAACAGACCCGGCAGGGCCCTTACTTCGAGTGAGTGCGACAGCTCGCGCGGGTCCACATAGTCATATTCGATGGCATAGCCCGGACGGAAGATCGAAACATTCTCGAGCCCCGGAATGGTGCGGATGAATTGTTCCTGAACTTCCTCCGGTAGCGACGTGGAGATGCCGTTGGGATAGATGGTGGGATCGTCCAGCCCCTCAGGCTCCAGGAATATCTGGTGGGACGGCTTGTCCTTGAAGCGGTGAATCTTGTCCTCAATCGAGGGGCAATAGCGGGGGCCGGTTCCCTCGATCTGCCCGGAATAGAGCGGCGACCGATGAATATTATCGGCAATAACCTCATGGGTCTGCGCCGTCGTCTGGGTGATAAAGCACGAAACCTGCGGCGTGGAAACCGAACCCGTCATGAATGAAAAGGGGCTGGGAATCTCATCGCCCTTTTGTTCGTCGAGGCCGGCCCACCGGATTGTCCGCCCGTCAAGGCGGGCAGGGGTTCCAGTTTTCAGCCGTCCCAGCTGCAGGCCCGCCCGGCGCAATTGCTGGGAGATGCCGTTGGCCGGTGGCTCGCCAACCCGCCCCGCCGGTATCTTCTTTTCACCAATATGAATGAGGCCGGTCAGAAACGTTCCCGTGGTCAGCACCACAGCGCCCGCCCGCAGTTCTTGGCCAGCCTCGGTCATCACGCCCACAACCTGGCCCGCCTCAATGACAAACCCGCAAACCGCCGCTTCAACCACGGCCAGATGGGCCTGATTGCGGATCTCATCCTGCATCGCTTCGCGGTAAAGCTTCCGGTCCGCCTGGGCCCGTGGCCCCCGCACCGCCGGTCCCTTGGAGCGGTTGAGCAAGCGGAATTGAATTCCGGCCCGGTCGGCCACGCGTCCCATCAGGCCATCCAGCGCATCAATTTCGCGCACCAAATGACCCTTGCCCAATCCACCGATTGCCGGGTTGCAGGACATCTCACCGATGGTTGAAAACCTGTGCGTGACCAGCGCTGTGTCAGCGCCAAGCCGCGCCGCAGCCGAAGCTGCTTCCACGCCCGCATGCCCGCCACCGATGACGATCACATCAAATATCCTGCTCATGGGCCCTCTCTAGTACAAGCGTCAGCGCCCGTCAAAGACGCGGGGGTTTCACGTGAAACAGTTTATTTTCCAATGCAGAATTCGCTAAAAATGGAACCGAGCAAATCCTCCACATCAACGCGGCCGGTGACGCGTGCGATGCTGTGGCTCGCCTTGCGAACGCATTCAGCCGCAAGTTCGATTTGCTCCGCCTCATGGGTTAGCGATTCATGAAGCTGCCTGATCGAGTCTTCAACCACGCTTTTTTGCCGTGCCCTTATGATCGTCGCATGCTCCATGCCGCCAACCCGATCGACCACCAACCCCTCCAGCTCGGCGATGAAGACGCCAACGCCTGCCCCCGTTCTGGCAGAAATCCCAACAGTCTTTTCTTCGTCATTCCGCAAGCGAATCGATTTGTCCGTCAACAGATCCGACTTGTTCAAGACCCGGACAGCCGCCGGAACCGCATGTCGTTCCGCATCGTCCACATCGGGCGAACTGATCCATACCACAATGTCAGCGCCAGCAAGCTCGGAGCGGGCCCGCGTCATTCCGATGTTTTCAATTTCATCATCACTGTCAGATCGCAATCCCGCCGTATCCGTCAGGATTACCGGCACGCCGCCAAGCACGACCGCAACCTCAATCACATCCCGTGTCGTGCCAGGACGCGAGGAAACAATCGCCGCCTCGCGCGCCGCCACCAGGTTGAGCAAAGACGATTTCCCGACATTGGGCGGGCCAGCGAACACAACCTTGACCCCGGACCGAACAGCGCCTGCGCGATCAGACTCTGCCACAGCCTTTTCGAGGCGCGCAATGAGATCAAGGGTGTGTGCCTTCACATCGGCCAAAGCCGATTCGGCCACCCCCTCTTCATCGACAAAGTCAATGGCGGCCTCCAGCCGTGCCTGAATGGCGATGAGCTCGCTCCGCCAGTTTTCATAAATCAGGCTCGCGCCCCCCAGCATGTGATGCATGGCCATCCGCCTCTGGGCTTCCGTTTTAGCCTGCAGGAGATCGCTCAACCCCTCCGCTTCAACCAGGTCCATCCGGTCATTCATGAAGGCCCGGCGGCTGAATTCTCCCGCCTCCGCCGGCCGCACGCCATCGTATCTTCGAAAAATTCCGAACAGGGCATCAATGGCAGCGATGCTGCCGTGCACATGATACTCGGCCACATCTTCGCCTGTTGCGCTGCAAGGGCCCGGCAGCCACAGCACCACGGCCTGATCGATGACATCGCGCGAAGCCGGATCGCGCAAATGCCGCACACTTGCCAGACGGGGCTTTGGAAGAGTACCAGCAATCTCCACCAGCAGTTTTTTGGAGGCGGGGCCGGACATGCGGATAACAGAGATGCCGGCGACACCGGAGCCACTTGAAACCGCGAATATCGTATCAGAACTATTCATTTCGGATTCGAATCGATACCAATCTCCAGAGGATAAGCAATGTCCCGCAACCATTTAGCCGGGGAAACCAGCCCCTATCTGCTACAACACAAGGACAATCCAGTAAACTGGCACGCTTGGGGCGAGCCAGCCTTTGAGGAAGCCAGGAAGTTCAACCGGCCCGTTCTGCTTTCCGTGGGCTATGCGGCCTGCCACTGGTGCCATGTGATGGCCCACGAAAGCTTTGAGGACGCCCAAACCGCCGGGCTGATGAATGCGCGCTTCATCAACATCAAGGTCGACCGCGAAGAGCGGCCGGACATCGACCGCATCTATATGGCAGCGCTCCATAGCCTGGGCGAGCAGGGGGGCTGGCCACTCACCATGTTTCTCACCCCGGAAGCGCTGCCATTTTGGGGCGGCACCTATTTTCCACCCGAACCCAAATTTGGCCGGCCCAGTTTCCGCAATGTGCTTTCCGAAATATCCCGCATCTGGAATGAAGAGCCACAGAAAATCCACCTGAACGCCGATGCGATCACGACGGCTCTGAGGGAGGCAAAATCCCCGGCAAGCTCCCAAGAGATAACCGCCGCCCAAATCCACCAACACGCGGCAACTCTGGTCAAGGCCGTTGACCCGCGATATGGCGGCCTGAAGGGCGCCCCCAAGTTTCCGCAAGCGCCCATCTTTGCCTTTCTCTGGGAAAGCTATCTCCGCGATAATAACCAGACCGCCCGCGACGCGGTTCTGACAACCCTGACAAATATCAGCAACGGCGGCATCTACGACCATCTGGGCGGCGGCATGGCGCGCTATTCCACAGACCACAAGTGGCTGGCGCCCCATTTTGAAAAGATGCTCTACGACAACGCGCAATTCGTGAGCCTTCTCACACGGGCCTGGTTGAAGACCAGCGACCATCTCTATCGCGAGCGGCTGCAGGAAACGATCGATTTCGTTCTCCACGACATGGCAACGGCCGGGGGCTGTTTCACCTCCAGCTATGATGCGGACTCAGAGGGCGAAGAGGGAAAATATTACGTCTGGGCCAAGGATGAACTGGAAAAGTACCTCGACGCCAACGCGTTTGAAATCTTCTGCCAGAAATATGATGTGAGCGACGCTGGAAACTGGGAAGGCCGCAACATTCTCAACCGCACTAACAACCCACCGCCCGACGACTTGGAAACCTCCGGTCTGCTCAGGACCGCCAAAGCCAAACTCCTGAAAGCCAGAAAATCCCGCCCGCCGCCACAGCATGACGACAAGGTGCTCGCCGACTGGAATGGCCTGTTCATCACAGCCCTCGCCGAAGCGGCCCTGGTATTTGACAACCACGACTGGCGGGACGCCGCCGTCAGGGCCTTCGACGCCAATATGAATATATTCTGGCAGGACGGCAGGCTGCTTCACAGCCACCGTCTCAACTCAACGCGCCACGAAGCCATTGCCGACGACTATGCCAATTTGATCGAGGCAGCCTTGGCGCTGTATAGTTTGACTGCAGAGCCCCACTACATTGCAACCGCCCAGGAGCTCACAGCGGCGCTTGAGCGCAATCACTGGGATGAAAAGGACGGTGGGTTTTTCCATGCTTCCCTCACCCGAGCCCAGCTGCCAATCACCAGCCGCACCATTGAAGACGATGTGACACCCAACGCCAATGCCCTGATGATCAAAAATTACAGCGCCCTGCACCAGTTGACTGGCGAAACGATTTATCAGACAAAAGCCGACCAAATCATTGCGGCATTTCTCGCCAAGGCAACGGACAATCCGTTTTCTGCGCCTAGCCTGCTCAAAAACATTCTACTGCGCCGGGATGCCGTTCAAATTGTCCTGGTTAGCGACAATGGGGGCAAGGACACCTCACTGCTTGCCCTGGCTCTCAAGCAAACCGGGCTCAATGCCGTGATTAGCTATCTTGATGCCAAAGCCATGCTGCCCGCAAACCATCCCGCCTCTGGCAAATCGGCCCAAGACGGAAAAACCACACTCTATATTTGCCGGGGCACGGCCTGTGCGAAGCCCGCGACAAATCCAGAGGAACTTGCCGACGCGCTGGAACTGCTAGGCATTCATTGAGTCGAAGAAATCGCTGTTTGATTTTGTCTGGCGCAATTTATCGAGCAGGAATTCAATGGCATCAACCGTTCCCATCGGATTGAGGATGCGGCGCAGCACATAGGTTTTCTTGAGAAGGTCCGGCTTGACCAGGAGCTCTTCCTTGCGCGTTCCCGAGCGCAGGATGTCGATGGCCGGAAACACCCGCTTGTCGGCGACCTTGCGGTCCAGGATGATTTCCGAGTTGCCGGTTCCCTTGAACTCTTCGAAAATAACCTCGTCCATGCGGCTGCCCGTATCAATCAACGCTGTCGCGATGATCGTCAGCGAGCCGCCTTCTTCGATGTTGCGCGCCGCGCCAAAGAACCGTTTTGGCCGCTGCAGCGCGTTGGCGTCAACACCACCGGTCAAAACTTTTCCCGAAGAAGGCACAACCGTGTTGTAAGCGCGGCCCAGCCTCGTGATCGAATCCAGCAGGATGATCACATCCCGTCCATGTTCAACCAGCCGCTTGGCCTTCTCAATCACCATTTCGGCCACCTGGACATGGCGCGTCGCCGGTTCATCGAAGGTTGAGCTGATAACTTCGCCCTTGACCGAGCGCTGCATGTCGGTGACTTCTTCCGGCCGTTCATCAATCAGCAGTACAATCAAAAAACACTCGGGGTGGTTGGAGGCGATGGCGTGGGCGATATTTTGCAGCAGCACGGTCTTGCCGGTGCGCGGCGGCGCCACAATCAGTCCGCGCTGGCCCTTGCCAAGGGGCGAGACGATATCAATGACCCGCGCTGAAAAGTCCTTCCGCGTCGGATCGGCGATTTCCATTTCCAGCCGCTGATCGGGATACAGCGGCGTCAAATTATCAAAGTGAACCTTGTGCTTGGTCTTTTCCGGGTCTTCAAAATTGATCGTGTTGACTTTCACCAGCGCAAAATACCGCTCGCCATCTTTCGGGCTGCGAATTTGCCCCTCGACCGTGTCGCCGGTGCGCAGGGTGAATTTCCGGATTTGGCTGGGGCTCACATAGATGTCATCGGGTCCCGCCAGATAATTCGCGTCCGCCGAGCGCAGGAAGCCAAAGCCATCCTGCAAGACTTCCATGACGCCTTCGCCGATGATCTCGATATCGCGCACGGCCAGATTTTTGAGAATGGCGAACATCAGCTCCTGTTTGCGCAGCGCGCTCGCATTCTCAACTTCAAGCTCCTCGGCGAGCGTCACCAATTCAGCCGGGGTCTTTTGCTTAAGATCCTTAAGCTTAATATCTTTGAGTTCGGCGATATCTGTCATGTCTTGATCAATGCTATTAGGG
>JANMHO010000102.1:0-4255 GCA_031375195.1 Rhodobiaceae bacterium | reverse complement strand
GATTTTGTTGATCGCCACGATGATCGGAACACCAGCAGCGCGCGCATGGCTGATGGCTTCGACCGTCTGCGGCATCACGCCGTCATCGGCTGCCACCACCAGCACGACAATGTCGGTCGCTTTGGCGCCGCGCTGGCGCATGGAAGTGAACGCTTCATGGCCCGGCGTGTCGATGAACGTCACCAGCCCGCTGCGCGTCGCAACCTGATAGGCGCCGATATGCTGCGTAATCCCGCCCGCCTCGCCGGAAACAACATTGGTTTTGCGGATTGCGTCGAGCAGCGATGTCTTGCCGTGATCCACGTGGCCCATGATCGTCACCACAGGCGGCCGGGTCACGAGCTGTTCGGCCGTGTCGGTTTCCGCCGACAGGCCCTCAACCACGTCGGACTCAGACACGCGTTTGACCCGGTGGCCCAATTCTTCCGCAATGATCTGGGCCGTATCCGCATCAATCACGTCATTGATCGTGTGCATCTGGCCCTGTTTCATCAAAATCTTGATGATGTCCACGGCGCGTTCGGCCATCCGGTTGGCGAGATCCTGAATGGTGATGGCTTCCGGAATGATGATTTCGCGTGTCATCTTTTCCGTTGGCATCTGGAAGCCTTGCGCCTGCTTCTTCAGGCGTTCAGTGCGGCGTTTGAAGGCGGCGACCGAACGGGCGCGCTCTTCATCATCCGACATGGCATTGGCGACCGTCAGGCGGCCCCGCCGCTTTTCCATATCCGTCTTGGTGCGGGGCGGGGCGGGAACTTCAATCTTGCGCTTGATGACACCGGCGCTGCCACGGAAACCTTTTGAGCGCGCCGACTCTTCTTCTTCGCGGTCCAACTGCACGGCGGTTTTGGGAGCAAGCTTCTTGGCCGCTTCCTCAGCCTTGCGCCTGCCGTCTTCTTCCATCTTGTGGCGCGCGTCATCCTCGGCCTTGCGTTTGGCTGCGGCTTCGCGGTCCTTGCGGTCTTTTTCGTCGTGTTCACGGCGGCGAATGGCGTCCGCTTCCTGGTTCTTGCGCTCCTCCGCCTCACGAACCCTGGAGCCTGCCAAGGCCCGGTCGCGCGCTTCCTTTTCTTCCTCTGTCAGGGTGCGCAAGACCACGCCAGAGCGATTGGCCGTTGATGCCTTGGGAGCCGCAGGTGGTTCGGAAACCTTGGGCTGAACCTGGAACACCGGCTTTGCCTCGGTTGCCGCAGGCTTGTCGTCGCCAAAGCGCTTGCGCTTGGTTTCAACCACGACTGTCTTGGTGCGGCCATGAGAAAAGCTCTGCTTGACCCTGCTCTGCTCAGTGGCGGGGCGCTTCAAAGTCAAGGTTCCGCCGCCGGCGCGCGGGCCGCCGGATTTTGGTTCATTCGTATCGTTGCTATCGTTCATGCTCTCTCTTCAGTCACAACCAGCCGCTCGCTTGAGCGTCATATCTTTCAATCCGCTGCGCGGCCCAAATCAGCTTTTCGGCAAGCTTACCACGTCCGACGGCAGCATGTATCACATTTGATCGCCCAAAGGCCAAATCCAATTCGTCAACCGTGAAAATATTAATCATGATTGCGTCTGGCCCCGCCAAACCATCAATCTTGCGCCTGCCATCAGCCGCTGCTTCCACCGCATGGATAATGATTTGCGCCCGGCCTTTGCCCACCATGTCTTCAACCTTGCTGTTGCCGGAAACCGCAAGCCCCGCCTTTTTGGCCAGTGAAAAATAGGAAAGCGCCAGCTTTCGCAGCAAATCGCCAATCAAATCAGCAAGTTCCGGGGTCGCCTTGGTTTCCGTGCCAAACCCCCGTGAAAACAGGTTTCGCTTGACCGCTTCCTTCACCCGCTCCCGGCTTAGCGTTACCCAAACCCCCCGCCCCGGCAGCTTGCGCTGCAGGTCTGGAACCGCATTTCCATCGGGGCCCCGAACAAAACGGATAAGCGCGTCCTCATCATGAACCTCGCGGGTCACAATGCACATGCGCTCCGTCACGTGTTCGTCCAGCCCTGCTTCCAATCCTATTCCTCAACTTCAACTGTTTCTTCGGGTTCAACCACTGCTTCAATCCAGCCCATTTTGACCCGTGCCGCCATGATCAGCGCTTCCGCATCCGCAGCGGTCGCATCAAGGCCCGAAAACGCCCCCTTGTGCTTGGTGGTTTCCGTACCCTTGCGCTCAGTCCACCCCGTCAGGTCATCAGTTGCGCAGTCGGCCAGATCTTCCATGGTCTTGATGCCGGCCTCGCCCAGGGCCACCAGCATGGCGGGGCTCACATTGTCGAGGGCCTTAAGCTCATCGCTGACGCCAAGCTCAATCCGCCGTGCATCCTGCTCAGTGGCAAAGCGCTCGAGGTATTCCCGCGCCCGGTTTTGCAGCTCTTCGCCGGTTTGTTCATCAAGTCCGTCAATGGAGGCAATTTCGTTCAAACCAACGAACGCAATTTCTTCCACCGTGTCGAAACCTTCGGAGGCCAAAAGCTGGGCCAGGGTTTCATCCACGTCCAGCGCCTCAATAAAGCGCGCCGTGCGAACGGTGAATTCCTTCTGGCGGCGCTCGGATTCTTCCGCCTCCGTCATGATGTCGATATCCCAGCCGGTGAGTTGCGAGGCGAGCCTGACATTCTGCCCGCGCCGGCCAATGGCGAGTGAAAGCTGATCGTCAGGAACCACAACTTCAATGCGCTCGGCTTCCTCGTCCAGCACAACCTTCGCCACTTCCGCAGGCGCCAGCGCGTTGACCACAAACGTCGCCACATCAGGCGACCATTGGATGATGTCAATCTTTTCACCCTGCAATTCGTTCACCACCGCCTGCACGCGCGAACCCCGCATGCCGACGCAGGCACCCACAGGGTCAATGGAACCATCCTTGGAGCGCACCGCGATCTTGGCGCGTGAACCGGGATCGCGCGAAACCGAAACCACTTCAACCACGCCATCATAAATTTCCGGCACTTCCTGGCCAAACAGCCTAGCCATGAATTCGGGATGGGTGCGGCTCAGGAATATCTGGGGTCCCCGCTGCTCGCGGCGCACGTCGAACACATAAGCCCGAACCCTGTCACCCGGCCTGAAGGTTTCCCGCGGCAGCGCTTCGTCGCGCCGCACAATCGCCTCGCCCCGGCCCAGGTCGACTATCACGTTGCCATATTCAACCCGCTTCACCGTGCCGTTGACGATCTGGCCAATCCTGTCCTTGAATTCGTCATACATGCGCTCGCGTTCCGCATCCCTGACCTTTTGCACAATCACCTGCTTGGCGTTCTGGGCGGCAATCCGGCCAAATTCCACCGGCGGCAGCGGCTCGGCGATAAAGTCGCCAAGCGTTGCTGCGGGGTTGCGCCGGTTGGCTTCAACCAGGCTGATTTCGGTTGCTTCATTCTCAACTTTTTCAGCCACCAGCAGCAGGCGGTTGAGCCGGATTTCACCAGACTTGGGATCAATCTCGGCGCGGATTTCGTTTTCAGCGCCATAGCGCGCCTTGGCGGCCCGGGTGATGGCCTCTTCCATCGCCTGCAGCACGATGGATTTGTCGATCACCTTCTCCCGCGCCACCGCATCGGCGATTTGCAAAAGCTCAAGCCGGTTTGCACTTACTGCTGGTTCAGCCATTTTCTTCACTCCCGTTTTCGTGGCTCCATTCGCTGCCATCGCCCAGTCCCTTTGGCGGGAGTTTGGTGCGCGCAGCTTCAATCAATTCATCGGTCAAAACCAGTTTGGCATCGCCTATGTCGGCGAAGGGAACGCCAATGAGCAACGGCTCCTTGCCACCCTCCGGATTCTCAATAAACAACCTGACTTCGCCATCCGTCACCCCTTCAAGATGACCCTTGAAGCGTTTGCGGCCAGCCACCGGCACTGCCATTTCAATGCGGGCTTCATGGCCTTCCCAGCGCTCAAAATCTTCCCGGCGCACCAATGGCCGGTCAATCCCCGGCGAGGATATTTCAAGCTGATGCCGCGTCGATATAATATCGGCCACATCCAGCATCGGCGAAATCGCCCGGCTGAACTGCTCACAATCATCGATGGAAAACGTGCCGTCCGGGCGTTCCGCCATGATTTGCAAGGTTGTCCCAGTCAATTTCACGCGCACCAGCCTGAACCCCATGCTCTCCAGCACCGGCTCCACAAGCGCCGCCACCCGCAAGGCAGGCCCCGTTTCCCGTGTCAGTCGCGTCTGATCCATCTCTATCCCAAGGCAATAAAAAAAGCGGGCCCCGGAGATCGGAACCCACTCTCAAAACTTGCGAGTGAACTTAAGTTAACGGCTATATACGCCTGC
>JANMHO010000014.1:0-8182 GCA_031375195.1 Rhodobiaceae bacterium | reverse complement strand
AAGATGAAGAGATAAACTGCTGCGGCATAGGTTGCGGCGATAATTTTCAGCATGGCCTAGGCGCGTTCAATTTTGAGCCAGCGGGCGCAGGCCATGTAGGCGATGGTGACTACGGCCATGAGGATAAGGGCAAGCGCAGAGGCCAATGGAAAATCACCGCGCCTGGCGATTTGCATCATGATGAGCTGGGGCATGAGCAGCTCGTTGTTGCCGCCGAGGATTTGCGGCGTGATGTAATCGCCGATGGCAAGAACAAAGGTCAGGAATGCGCCAACCATGATGCCGGGAATTGTGAGCGGCAGAATTACGTGGATGAATATCTGAAACGGATTTGCGCCGAGGTCGGCAGCGGCTTTCCTGTAACTCGGGCTGAGTTGTTTGAGGTTTGCGAAAATTGTCAGGGTGAGCAACATCACGAAGAAATGCACAAAACCGATCACCGTCGCCGTTCGGGTGTTGGCGAGTTGCAGCGGTTCGGTGAACAGCCCGGATCCCAGCAGCACGGAATTCACCACGCCTTTTTGGGCCAGTACCAGCAACCAGCTATAGGAACGCACGACATAGGATGTCCAGAAGGGCAGCACAGCCAGCAGCAACGCCAGCCTTTGCCATTTTTCCGGAACCTGTTCGGCCAAAATCCAGGCAAAGGGATAGGCCAGAGCCACTGAAATGATGGTCACAAGCGCTGTCACTTCCAGCGAGTTGGTCATTGCGCGGTAGTAACTCGGGTTGGTGAAAAACTGTGTGTAGTTTGACAGGCTCACGCCACCGTCTTGCAGGGCGAGGCTGAGCCAACCCATGACGAGGAGCGGGGCTGCAAAAAACACAAGCGTCCACGTGAGCGCCGGGGTTACCAGCGCCCACTTGAGAGATACATTTTCTGCCGAGTTTGGCTTCACCGACCCAGACTATTGCGCTTGCAGCATCTCCGTCCAGAGGTCCTGCATCTTCTTGTCGAGATCGGCGCTTGGCGCGGGATAGGGCTGGGCGCGTTTCAGGAACTCAGCCTGCTCGTCAAAACGGAGTGTTTTCTTCTGCCCATCGTCGAGCGCCGCCATTTTGTTGGCGGGCATTCCCCAATAACACGATGAGGTGGCAAGTCTGGCTTGACCTTCCGGGCTCATCACATATTGAATGAACTTCAATGCCATATCCTTGTTTTTGCTGGCTGAGAACATGGCAAGTGACTGGGACCAGAGGATTGCGCCTTCTTGTGGAATGGAGAAGTCCAGTGCCGGATTTTCCTTGGCGAGGCCAGCGGTAACCCATTCACCGCCGCCAATCAGAATATCAGCTTCGCCAGTTGCGATTGCCGTCTGGCTTTGCACGACATCGCCCACCAGTTTTGAATTGGCTTTCATCTTGAGCAGCACTTCCCTGATGGCTGGAAGATCGGCCTCGGCGATATCTGCGGTTTTCTTGCCGATGGCAAGCGCTGCCATGCCGATGACCGGCAGGTAATAGTCATAGAGCGCAATGCGGCCCTTGTATTTATCACCGAGCAAGGCGTTCATGGACTGCATGTCGGATGGATCAACCTTGCTGTTGTTATAGCTGATGGTGTTGTAGCCGAATTTTTCGGTGATGCCGTAACGCTTGCCGTCAACCTTGGTGAAACCATCCATGGTGACTTCAGTAAAAAGATCGGCGATCGGAAGCTTATCTTCCGGCAACGCGTCGAACAGACCCTTTTCAACGCCGCGAGGAATGTCAATCGAGTCGATCACCATGATGTCCCAATCGCCGGGTTGGGACTGATCGACGATGGCGAGGCCAGCGCCGGTGCCTTCGAATTCCTTTACGTTGACCTTGATGCCATTCGCTTCCTCAAAGGGCTTGAGCAAGGCAGGGTCGGCATGATCGCACCAGATCAGGGCGTTGAGATCGGCGGCACTCACTGATGTTGTTGCCGCCACGGTTGCCAACACAAGAGCGCTGGCGTGGCGCTTGAGAAGTGTCATCAGCGAAGTGGCCATAGTTTCCTCCAGTTATAATTTTTTTCCTTCTCAGAAAAATGAACCAATTCTGATTTTGAGTCAATTCATATCGGGGAGGGTGAACTGTGTGCCGTGGTCCCGGCTGTACTGTTGACACCGATGACCAAGTTCACAAATATGCCATCTAGGCATGCTTTAGTGAAAAGCGGGTTGCAGTTTGTTTGCGTAAACCTAGTCGCCGGTTGATCGCCAAATTCATAAAAAATTGAGGAGACGCCCATGAGTGCTTTACCATTGAATTCTTCCAAGGCCGCCGTGGAAAATTGTTTTTCCGTGCTGTCTCAATGGAATACGGAGCTTGCTGCGCTTTATGGCAAGCGGTTGCAGGAGTTGTTCGCGATTCCATTCAACTTGATGTTGTGCAGTTCGGCCGATGATCTGGATGATTTGCAGGAAGACTATTCCCGCGCGCTGCAGCGTGACTATCGCGAGACATGGGACAGGCTGGGCCTTGTGTTCTGCGCGGGAGATACAACGCGTACCGAGACTTACGCGGCCTCTATCCTCAAGGCGCAAGAAGATGCCGCGAAGATATTGGAGTTGGCGCGAGAACAAGCTGAGCTGATCGTCGCTCGAGCCCACCTTCACGCCCAAGAACCGCAGGTTGCAAACGGACAAGTTCAGGCCGCTTGACGGACTGGTTAACTCTGGCATTTCCCGACAAGGCGAATAAAGTCGCAGGCCTTGGGAGGAAAACATTGTTTAAACGCGTTATTGGCGTTGAAGCGGTAATATTGAGAGTTCCATTGCTTGGCATCTGGCGAAGGCTGGAGCTGAGGTGATGGTTACTGACTCCGTCAAGTCCGGCGGTGACGCGCAGCTCCCTTTCGGCAAGCCGATTCCGGCTTGCCGGGAAGCGCGCTAACCTGAGTCAGACAGTTTTTCGAAGTTTTCGTTGGCTCGCCGGGTGGCGGCTTCGAAGCGGTCTTCGAAATTGCGGAGGTTTTTTTTGGGTTCCTGATAGAAGGCTGTGAACTTCATCAGGCCTATGAAAGTGCGATTGATAGTCCTGCCCCAGAAGCGCATTGGCCGGTCAAAATCGAACAGCAGGATTACACGCTCTTCGTCTGTGTCATTCCACACCTCGTGCTCATAGGTATCATCGAAGACAAATATTTCACCTGGCTGCCAGACATTCATTGTATCGCCTACGCGCATGCGGCAACTGTTGGCATCTTTGGGAATGATCAAACCGAGATGCGCGCGCAGGATGCCTTTGGAGACACCGCGATGGGCGGGAATATGATAGCCTGGGCTCAATATTGAAAACCAGGCGGATTGCAAATTTGGCACGGCTTCCAGGAGACGCGCCGTCTCGGGCGCTTGCCTGCTGTTTTTCTCCAGTTTTTTTCCGAAACCAAAGATAATGAAAGTCAACCAGTTTTTTCCCGTCGCAAGCTTGTGCTGGTCAGGGGAAATTTCCTGGAAAGCGGGGATGGCGTCCCGGTGCCGCAGAATTTCCCTTGCCTCTCTTTGTATCGTCTGCCAGTTGCCGGTGAAATTTTGGAGGAATGGGAAGTGGTGAGCCGACACGATGGGTTGATCTTCCACCAGGGACTGGCGACCAAGAAAATTTGCAAGCCGGCGAGTGAGAGCGCGGCCTGCATTCTTGACAAATTTACGCCGCGCACGCCTGAAGCGTTGAACACTTGATTGCGAGGCGCCGTCTTGTGGACTGGCGATTGGCATGATGAAAACCCGTTGCTGTGCCCTGTTATGCTTCCAAACTATAAGTGTTGCCGTGGAGCTGGCCAAGCGTTTTGTTTGGGACTATTGCTGGCCATTGCGGGAGTATTATGTTGACTAAACGGGTTATCATTGTCGGAGCTGGAATTATTGGGGGCGCAATTGCCTGGCACCTGGCGAGGGTTGGCGCTGAAGTTACGGTGCTGGAGGCGGGTGAACCCGGAGGCGTCGCCACCCGCAATTCCTGGGCCTGGATCAATGCGAGCTGGGGAAGTCCTGAGCCCTATTTTCGCCTGCGGATTCGCTCCATGCAGGAATGGCGGGGTTTGGACAGGGAGGTGCCAGGGCTTGAGGTTGATTGGTGTGGCGGGCTGCTGTGGGATTTGCCACCTGACAAGCTTGAGGATTATGCGGTTGAGCATCGTTCATGGGGTTACGGCATCCGCCGGGTTGGCCGCGCCGAAGTCTTGAGCCTTGAACCCAACATCAAGAAGCCGCCGGACTTCGCGCTGCATGTTGCCGAAGAGGGAAAGGTGGAGCCGCTTGCGGCGGCGTTGGCCTTGATCAGGGGCGCGGAAGGTTTGGGCGCGCGCGTTTTGCGGGACTGCAATGTGAAGTGGCTTGAGGAAAAGGACGGCCGCGTTGTTGGCGTTGCGATTGACGATGGTGTCTTGCACGCGGATGAGATTGTGGTTGCAGCAGGTGCGGGCGCCACGGCTTTGCTTGCCAGCATTGGCATTTCCATTGAACTGGACACTCCGCCCGGGCTGCTGGTTTCTTCAAAGCCCATGAGCGAGGTTCTGCGTGGTTTGGTGATGACCCCCGAACTGCATGTGCGGCAGACTGGCGAGGGACGGCTAATTGCGGGTACGGATTTTTCAGGATCGACCAATATTGATGATGTTGAAGGCGCTGCGGCCACACTTTATGGGCAGGTGCAGGAGATGGTGGCGGGTTCAGAAAATGTCGCCATGGATTTTCACACGCTGGGTTACCGGCCGACACCTGCTGATGGTTTTCCGATGATTGGGCGCCCGCTCAATCGCGAAGGTTTGTATATGGCCGTGATGCATTCGGGAATAACACTTGCACCAGCAGTTGGCTTGTTTGCCTGCGATGAGCTTTTGGACGGCAAGCGGGATAATTTGATTTCACCCTATCATCCTGACCGTCTTGTCAAAGCATCAGACTGAATGATCAACGTCATTCGCGCACTTGTTATTGGAGCGACTGGCGGGGCGCTTTGCTTTGGAGCAGGTATTCCCGCACCCTGGCTGGCCGGAAGTTTGATTGCAACCATTACAGCCGTTTATGCGAACCAGAAACTTGACCTATCGGAGGCTTTGCGGACGCTGGCCTTTGTACTTTTGGGTGTGCAAACCGGAACAGCGGTCAATGCGGATACGCTGGAGCGGGCGGCCCGGTGGCCGCTCAGTATCCTGTGTCTTGCCGTCACCGTAGCGCTCATTATTTGGGCCTGCTTGGCTTATTATGAGCGCCTGCGCAAATGGGACCGGCCAACGGCATTGTTCGCCAGCCTTCCCGGCGCATTGTCGCTGGTGATACTTCTCGCCAGCGCTTCGAGGGCTGACATGCAGCGCGTTACAATCGCGCAATGTGTGCGACTGTTTTTCCTGATTGCGGCATTGCCAGCCGTGATTTCCTATATCTCGCCGGATCATGCATCGGCACCTTCCGTGGAAACGGTGGGCAGCCTGTTTGAGATCGCCCTGCTGGTTGTTGCTTCGGCGGCAGCCGGCCTTTTGTTTGGATGGTTGAAAATACCGGCGGGGCTTATTCTTGGTGCGTCACTGACAAGCGCCACGCTGGTTTTGACGGGCATTGTTCATGGCGCGGCTCCCAACTCAATTCTCATTCCGGCCAATATTGTGCTGGGCGTCATGATCGGCCTGCGCTTCCAGGGAATTTCGTTTGCTGAAATGCGCGCGGCCTTCAGCGACGGGTTTGCGGGGTTTGTCATTGCAATGGCAATTGCCGTTGCAGGCGCTGTTGTCGCCAGCGCAGCAGCCGATTTGCCGATAGCGCTCACACTGCTGGCTTTTGCACCGGGTGGCCTTGAGGCCATGACGATCATGGCCTTTGCGCTCAATCTTGATCCGGCCTATGTGGCGGCCCATCAGGTTGCGCGCTATATTGGCCTGGTTTTGGTGATGCCCGGGGTTACAGCGCATCTGCTTAATCGCGGTGTTACCCCGACAGATAGAGTGCGTGTGAAGGAAAATTGATGGAATTCAAGGGGCCAATTGTGCTGAGTTTCGCTGTGATCCTGTTGTTCGCGGGGCGCATTTTTCCCTTTGCCCCGGTGATTGGCGGAATCCGGCGCATTGGCAGAAATTTTTCATTGGCTGCCATCAATGCAGCGCTTTCTGCTTTTGTGGTTATTCCCCTGTCAGCATTTGCCGCGCAATGGGCCCTGGATTGGCGGCCCGTGGAGTGGAGCGGTTGGGCGGAGCTGGCCCTTGATATGGCGGCGCTTGACCTGTGGATTTACTGGTGGCACCGGGCCAACCACGAAATTCCTTTCCTCTGGCGATTTCACGAAGTGCATCATCTGGATGAGACGCTGGATGCAAGCTCAGCCCTGCGGTTTCATTTTGGCGAAGTGTTTCTGTCTTCGCTGGTGCGCGCCGGGGTGATATTCGCCCTCGGTGTGCCGCTCGCAAACGTTGTCGCATTTGAAACAGTCGTTGCGCTGGCCACCATTTTCCATCACTCCAATATGCGCATTCCGCCCGCAATTGAATGCGTCCTGTCCCGGGTCATTGTCACGCCTTCCATCCACTGGGTGCACCACCATGCCAAGCGCAGCGACACGGATTCGAACTATGCGACCTTCCTGTCTGCATGGGACTTGCTATTCAGGAGCCGCAGCCAAACCGTGCGAACGGCGGAAATGCCCATAGGGGTTGAAGGAATGCGCGACAAGGGACTGGTCGATCTGGTCTTGCGCCCGTTCCGGGGCCTGGCATCCTTCCTGCAGCTAAATTCATAGACTTGCAGATTCGTTAAGATTCTGTTCCAACTTGAGACAGTTTGTGTGAGCAAGGAACAATCACGTGGCAGGGCATGACGATCTGAGCGGCGCATTGCGCAAGGCTCGTTTGGCAGAAGCGGCCCATCTTGAGGCGTTGCTTGCCGTCAAGGATTCCAAGTCGTTGCGGCTTCAAGTGCTCAAGGATGATATTTCGCCTGCAATTGCGGCCACAGCTGATGCGGCGAAGTATTTTGACCTGACTGTAGCCCCGGGCGAGCAGCCCCGGCTGTGGATCGATATGATCTCTTCGGTTGTCATGGAGCCGGATTTTCGCACCTATCGCCTGCTGCAGGACAATCAGGGCGGGCGCGAGGTGCTTCTGGAAACATCTGACCGCACTGAAATGGTTAATTATCTCAAAACCTACCTTGCGCACCGGATGATTGCACGCGAGCGAAACATCGCGCGGGCCCTGCCACTGGCCCAATCCGTTCGCGGGTTTTCCATGGGTGCCTTGCTATATGCCTGGCTCACGGGTTTCATGCTGGGCGTCCTGGTGCTCTTGGTCGCGGCTATCCTATTGGGAAAGCTACATTTTTAGGTCGCCGCCCAATCGTTACAAATTGCAACACCATTTGATTTCACCTCCCTGCCGGGCCTTGATACTCAAGATGTGGGGTAAAACTGATTCTTCATGTTTGTAGGGTGTACGTGCAAACAAGAATCCTTTGGGGTGCGGTTAATGACCAGTCGGGCAACTAAGCCAAACGCTGAAGCGGCAGTGAGCGGACTGATTCGGACACCGCGGGCCAACCGCGATCTGGAGCAGAAGCTGGGTGGCTTCAAAACGATTACCCAAGGCTTGGATTACGCGGCACGCGGCGTCACCGGGTTTAATTTTTATTCAGCCAAGGGTGTCCTGCAGCATGTGCTGACTTATGGCGATTTGCGCCGCTTGGCACTTTCCACGGCGCGGAAGCTGATTTCTGCTGGTTTAAAGCGCGGCGACAGGGTTGCGGTTATTGCCGAAACGGGTCCGGAATTCATGACGGTGTTTTTTGGCTGCCAATATGCAGGACTGGTCCCTTGCCCAATGCCCTACACCATGTATATCGGCGGCAAAGAAGCCTACATTGAGCGCGTCACGGGAATGCTCAAGGCTGCGGCGGCGTGCGCTGTCATCACGTCAACCGATCTTGAAGGCCATATTCGCAGCGGGGCTGCGGGGGCGGGCGTTGAGAAGGTTTTGACCCATGAGGCGCTGCAGTCGCTGCCTGAGTCACTCACCAAGCTGGTGGCATTTGGGCCAGATGATGTTGCCTATATCCAATATTCTTCCGGCTCTACATCTGATCCCAAAGGTGTGTTGATTACGCAATCAGCCATTATGGCAAATACCCAAGGCATTTTGCGCGATGGTTTGCGGGTGACGCCAAAGGACAGGGCGTTTTCGTGGTTGCCGCTTTATCATGACATGGGATTGGTTGGGTTTTGCCTTTCACCC
>JANMHO010000410.1:0-3158 GCA_031375195.1 Rhodobiaceae bacterium | reverse complement strand
ATGTCTCCAGATGGCTTTGGCGCGGGAACAGAGTCAGCCCCAATCACCTCATCGAACATTTCAAACACGCCAAGATGGCTCATATGGTTGCAGGCTGAATAGCGGCTGTCATTTGTCGCAACGCCGATATGAAAGCCCATCAACTTCAAATCATTGAGCAAAGGCGCCAATGGCATCAACGGCTTCAAAACCGACCTGGCGAGCGGCGCATAGCCGACATCCAGCAAATGAATTTTCTTGAGCGCATCAATTTCGCTCAGCCCCGGCCACCACACGTCAATAAGCTGGCGCGTCGTGCCGCTGGCAAGCACCGAATTGGCGATAAAACGATCCGTCGATGGATCATATCCAGCCCGCTGCATCATGGCATTGGCGGCGTCGACGCCGATGGCAAACTGCTCGCACAGCATCTGGCGGTAAATCGGCACCCATGTGCCATTCACATCGATAAGCGTGCCATCCTTGTCAAAAAGTATTCCACGGATCGGCACTAAGCGCTCCATCGCGTCAGCAACGGCTTCACGTCCGGCCGTGGCCTGTCTTCCAACGGCACGGTGGAAGTCCCGAGATAAACCAGCCCCGATATCCGTTCCGCATGGCTCAACCCCATGGCCGCGCAGGCTTCCGCATCATAGGCAATCCAGTCCGTTTGCCACTGGGCGTGATAGCCCATGGCGGTTGCGGCCAGCACAATATTGTAGCAAACCGCAGCGGACGACAGGAGCTGCTCCCGTTCCGGAATTTTCGCATGCGGCGCGGCGGTCGACACCACAGCGACAACCACCGGCGCCCGCAGGAACAGCCCGCCGTGAAACGCAAGGCTTTCCGCGCCATGATCCGGATGCAAAACCTTCCACCGCGCCGCGAATGCCGCGCCAATCCTCGCCCGCGCATCGCCCTCAAACAATACAAACCGCCAGGGGTTCAGCTTGCCGTGATCAGGCACGCGAACCGCAATATCCAAAATCTCTCCAATTTGGGAGGGCGATGGCCCGGGTGCGCCCAAGGCCTTGACAGAGCCCGATTTTCTGGTTTTCAGGAAATTCAGCACGGACGATTGGTCATTCAGCTCAGTCATGATTCCCGCAGTCTGGCTGCACATGCCTGAAAATGCAATGAATTCAATTGCGACATTGGCGTTAACTAAACATTAAGGATGTTATTGCGATTGGGGCTTGCGACGTGCTTTGGTTTGTTCACCGGTCGGAAGGCTGGGGGAGAAAACAGGGGGACAACGCATGCACGATTTCAGCACCCGTGCACTGCCATTCCGCCGTCAGAAGCGCGCTATCTCCATCGCCCTTCTGACGGCGGTTCTCTGTTTCACAGGTTTCACAGCGCTGGCGGCTTCAGGCGGATTTGACGAAAGCGCCTTGATCTCAGCGCCGCCGCCGAATTTCCAAAAACGCGCGGCCCACGACATTGCCATTGAAATCGTAAGGCCCGGCAGCGAAGGCCTGGAGCTTACGGCCCGGCTTTCAGAGGAAAGCGGACGCATAGAGCGCGATATTTCATGGCGGCTGCGCGACAGCACCGGCGCCATCGTATTTGACCGCACCATTTCAATCGCGGAAATCAAAATTCCTCCCGGCGAATATACCGTGGAAGCAATTTATGGCTCGGCCGGTTTCTCACAGCGCGTATCGGTGCTCGAAGCCAATCGCCTGTATGTGAGCTTTATCCTCGACGTCGGCGGAATCCGCATTCTGCCGCGCCTTAAAGGCATGGGATTGCCAACCGCCCAACCACAGTCATTGGTCTATTCCTTGTCGGGCCACAACAAGGGCCAACTCATCGCAATTTCAAACATCGCAGGCGAAGTTCTCCGCGTTCCCGCCGGCGACTACCGCATCGAAAGCCGCTTTGCCGCCGGCAATGCCGTGGCCGTCACCGATGTGAAAGTGAAGCCGGGGAAAATGAGCGCCCTCGAAATCAATCACATGGCAGGCCTGGCCAGGCTCTCTTACGTTGGAGCGGCCCGAGACGATATCACCTGGATGGTGACCAGCTATCAAGGCGAACGCCTGCTGAACATCCAGGGTCCGTCTGCTGACGTGGTTTTGAAGCCCGGCTCCTATTCCGCAACAGCCAAGGTTGGCGACAAGGTGCTCACCTCATATTTCATCATTGCCGAGGGCCAGGAACAGAAGATCGAGCTGGGGGAGTAGCGGTTTAAATCATTGACGGGCAAAGTTTCTATCCCCTCCCGCGATAGGGCAGAACACCTTGATCTGGCAGCCACAGGCCCTTGGGCGGGGCGGCGGTTTGCCAGAAGACATCAATGGGCATCCCGCCGCGCGGATACCAGTAGCCGCCGATGCGCAGCCATTTTGGCTTGATGTCTTTCACCAGCCGCTTGCCAATGCCCACCGTGCAATCCTCATGGAAGCTGCCGTAATTGCGGAAGGAGCCGAGATAAAGCTTCAGGGATTTCGATTCAACCAGCCAGCGGCCTGGAACATAGTCAATCACCAGATGGGCGAAATCCGGCTGTCCTGTCATCGGGCACATGGAAGTGAATTCCGGCGCCGCGAAGCGGACCACGTAGGGCGATCCCGTTTGCGAATTGGGCACGCGCTCAAGCACGGCCGCATCAGGGCTCGCCGGCTGCGGGGTTTTGGAGCCAAGCTGGGTTAAGTTTGACACATCGGTTTTTTTCATGGAATTGTCCTGCGCATATTCCCTTATAGTCGTTTGCGCGGGAGTTGTTCGAAATTCAAGCTGAAACCAGGTGTGGAACTCCACAAATGTCCAATACCATGAAAGCCGCCGTGCTCCATAGGATCGGCGATGGGCTAAAGATCGAAACTGTGGCGAAGCCCCGGCCCGGCCCCGGCGAAGTTCTGATCAAGGTGACCGCCTGCGGGGTTTGCCACAGCGACCTGCACGCCATAGAAGGCGATTGGACGCCGCATCCGGCGCTGCCGCTCATTCCAGGCCATGAGGTGACGGGCCATGTTGAGGAGCTCGGCGCTGGCGCAGCTGAATTCGCCAAAGGCGACCGCATTGGCGTGCCATGGATGTTCTGGTCCTGCGGCACCTGCGAATTTTGCCTGCAGGGCATGGAAACCATCTGCCTGAAAACCGAAGCCACGGGCTATAGCAAGCCCGGCGGCTATGCCGAATACATGGTGGCTCCCGCAGCCTTCTGCGGGCAC
>JANMHO010000129.1:0-17133 GCA_031375195.1 Rhodobiaceae bacterium | reverse complement strand
TCATGTGGAGCGCTGGCCGCGAGCCATCCCGCCTTGTGGTCACGATTGAAGACGATGTCTTCCATCCCGGCTGTTGCTGCATGGTGGATATATCAACGTCGAAATGGGCCAAGCGCTGGAGCACCCAATCACCCATGAGGTCGGTGCCAACACCCCCGACTGCCAGCGTCTTCAATCCCATCTTCGCTGCCGCGATCGAGGCCGTGCCCGCCGCGCCCGAAACCGCCAGGGTCAACTCCTCAATGAAATTCGTGCCGCCGCCCGGCGGTACTTCCGTGAAAGGCCAGCCCAGGCAATCGTAAGTATAAAAGCCAATCGACGCATAATCATAGCGCATGGGAAATTCTCTCCAGACAACCCGCGGATACTATTGCACGGTTCAGGCCAGCATCAAGGCTGGTTCTTCAATGAAGGAACGGAAGGCCTGCAGCAGCTTTGCGCCCACAGCACCATCAACAACCCGGTGATCGCAAGACAGCGTGCATTTCATCTGGCTGCGCAGGACCGGCTGGCCATTCACGGCCACAAAATTTTCAATCGCGGCCCCCACAGCCAATATGGTGGCATGCGGCGGATTGATGATGGCGGCGAATTCTTCAATGCCATACATGCCGAGGTTGGAGATGGCCGTGGTTCCGCCCTGATACTCCGATGGCGACAGTTTGCGCGAACGCGCCCGCGCCGCAAGGTCTTTCACTTCAGTTGAAATTTGCGAAAGTGTTTTCGCTTCCGCTGACCTCACAACCGGCGTCATCAAGCCGCCCTCTATTGCCACAGCCACGCCCACATCGCTGGTGTGGTGCCTTTGGATGAAATCATCCGCCCACGTTGCATTTGCTTCAGGTGTCTGTTTAAGTGAGAGGGCTAACGCCTTGATAACAAAATCATTTATGGACAGCTTCCAAAGCGCGGATTTGTCGGAACCACGCGGCGCCTTGGCATTCAGACTTTCCCTGATGCTCAGAAGATTCGTGAGATCGCATGTCACCGAGAGATAGAAATGCGGAATTGTTTGCTTGGAAAGTGTGAGCCGTTGCGCAATCGTGCGGCGCATGCTGTCGATGGGCACCATATCATGCTGCGGCAAAACTTGCTGAGGTGTCGCGATCGCCGCCTTGACATCCGCAATGACAATGCGCCCGCGCGGGCCGCTTCCCGGAACATCCTTCAACGACACTCCCGATTGCCGCGCCAGGCGCTTGGCCAGCGGCGTCGCGCGAAAATGTCCAGATGCGGGAACAGCAAGGGAGCCACTGTTTTTCCCCGCATCTGGACGAGTTGCCGGTTGCGATTGATCAACCGGTTTTGAAACTTGTGTGACGGATTCGCCGGGAGCGTAGATGAACGCCACTGCGGTTCCCACCGGAACAATGGCGCCCTCGGCGGCGGAAATGTTCCTGATGACGCCATCGGCGGGCGCGTCAATTTCCATCGCTGCCTTGTCCGTTTCAATCTCGAAAAGCAGCGCGCCCTTCTTGATCGTGTCGCCTTCTCTGGCATGCCACTTGGAGATTTTGCCGGTGGCCATGTCCATATCGACCTTGGGCATGATGACTTCGGTGGCCATGGATCAGATCTTGCCCCGCGCCAGATTGCGCACCTGCTCGACAATGTTTTCCATCTGCGGCACAGCGGCTTTTTCCAGGACCGGGTTATAGGGAATGGGAACCTCAGCGCCGCCCAGCCGCAAGATCGGCGCATCGAGAAAATCGAAGGCCTCGCTCTCGGCGATCATGGCGCTGATCTCGGCGCCGATGCCCAGGGTTTTCACACCCTCGTACACGCAGGCCAGCCGGCTGGTTTTCATGACGCTGGCAATGATGGTTTCCTTGTCAAGCGGACGCAAGCTGCGAAGATCGATGACCTCAACCTCAATGCCCTCGCCCGCCAAAACTTCCGCCGCCTCGAGCGCCCGGTGCACCATGATGGCGGTGGCGACAATCGTGACGTCGCGGCCCTCGCGCCGGATGGCCGCCTTGCCAATGGGAACGCGGTAGGCTTCTTCCGGCACATCGCCCTTGATCTTGTAAAGCAGCTTGTGCTCGAAAATCATCACCGGGTCCGGGTCATCAATGGCCGCAAGCAACAGCCCCTTCGCATCATGGGGGGTGGAGGGCTGCACGACTTTCAATCCCGGCACATGGGCAAGCCACGCCTCCAGTGATTGACTGTGCTGGGCCGCGGCCCCCGTGCCGGAGCCGCAAGGCAAACGCATGACCAGCGGCACCGAAACCTTGCCGCCGAGCATGAAACGCAGCTTTGCCGCCTGATTGACAATCTGCTCCATTGCAAGCGTGGCAAAATCGGAGAATTGAAATTCAAGGATGGGCCTGCTGCCGGCAAGTGCTGCGCCAACGGCCACACCTGCAGCGCCCAGCTCGGAAATCGGCGTATCCATCACCCGGTCTTCGCCAAAGCGATGCACCAGATCCCCGGTGACCTGAAAGGCGCCGCCATAAACACCTATATCCTCACCCATGATGAACACGCGCTCATCGGCCTCCATGGCGGTCGCCAACGCTTCCTGGATGGCCTGCGCAAAACTCAATTCACGGCTCATGGGGCAGCTCCCGGCGTGTAAACATCGCGGGTCAGGAATTCTGGCGAAGGGTCCGTGCCATTTTGGGCAAACTCCAGGCCCGCCACCATTTCCGTTGCCACACTCGCATGAATGCCCGCAATTTCGGCTTGGGTCGCAATGCCATGCGCCAGCAGCTCTGCTTCAAACAGCGTAATGGGGTCGCGTAGCTTCCAGTCTTCGATTTCTTCCTTGGTCCGGTAGCGGTTGCGGTCGCTCCGGGAATGCCCGCGCGTGCGGTATGTCTTGCATTCGATGAGCGTTGGCCCATCGCCACGCCTTGCCCGCGCCGTTGCTTCCGATACAGCCTCGCTCACATCCTCAATGCGGTTGCCGTCAACCATCACCCCCGGCATGCTATAGGCGCTTGCCCTGTCCGCCACATTGGCCACAGCCATCGAGCGCTCGGTTGACACCGACATGCCGTATTTATTGTTCTCGCACACGAAAATTACCGGAAGTCTCCAGATCGCCGCCATGTTGAGTGACTCGTGAAAGGCACCCTCGTTGGTTGCCCCATCGCCAAAAAAACAAAGCGCAACATCATCACGCTTTTGCTTCTTGATGGCGAGTGCGGCCCCCACCGCAATGGGAATGCCGCCCGCCACAATCCCATTGGCGCCAAGATTGCCGCTTTCAATATCGGCGATATGCATGGAACCGCCGCGGCCCCGGCAATAGCCTTCTTCCTTGCCAAAAAATTCCGCCAGCATCAGTTTGGGGTCGGCTCCCTTGCCAATGCAGTGGCCATGGCCCCGGTGCGTGGACGTGATGTAATCGGTTTTGCGCAAGCCCATGGTGGCGCCTACCGCACTGGCTTCCTGGCCGATGGAGAGATGCATGGTGCCATGGGTAAGGCCCCGCATGTAGGAATCCTCCGCCGCCTCTTCAAACCGCCGGATCACGCACATCCGGCGAAATGCCTCAAGCTGCTGTTCAGCGCTGAATTCCTTATGGAATGGCCGTTGGTTGCTCTTCTTCGCCATCATTGAAGTCCGGCCAGCATCTTGTCCTGACGCTTGCGCAATTCCACAATGCGTGAGGAGGCATCAACGGCCACATTGCCGTAAGTCAGCAGCTCGCCTTTCTTGATGGGCTTGGTGACATTGCCGTTGTCGAGCAGCCCGCAAGGAACGCCCTGCGCCCCGTGGGCTTCCGCGTATTCCATGATCCAGGCGCGATAGGCGTATTCGCCAATGGCATCAAGCCTGTCGCCTGGTTTCAAATCCTTCTTGGCGACAGCGCAAACCTCGGCCGAAGGATGCGACAGGGGCTGCATGTCGGCCTGGCCATAAAGCACAGCTCGTGCGCACGACAAGGGAACTTCCAGGCTGGTGAGGTGATAAGGCCGGTAGAATGTGTAATAGGGACCCTTGCCCAGTTTCAAGTCAAGCATGCGTTCACGAACCCGCGGATGCGCCATTTCAGCCACCACGAACACGCCGGGCGCAACGCCCTTGCCGATGGAATAATCGACAACCCCTTTGCGCGAGAGCACGCCGCCGTCGGCTTTGGGACACAGGACTTTTTCAAGTTCGGAAAGTGGAGCCGCAGGCCCATGCATGCCGGCGCAATCGGGGATCAACCCCGTCGCATTGGCAATGGCCGCCATTTCAACCATGGTTTTGGAGCCATCTACAAACTCCACCAGCATGCGCACATTCATGTTCCGCCGCGTAGCCTCTTCCAGATAGTGATCTGGCGTTGCATCAATGTTGAGCGGGTTGTTCTTGCCCTTGCCTGCGGCCACGATTGGATACCCCAGGCCGGTGACAAAATTGACCAGTTCCATGCAGGATGAGGGTTCATCGCCAGCTCCCAGGGTGTAAACCACGCCGAGCCGCCTGGCTTCTTGCGCCAAATAGGCGCCAATTGTCACATCGGCCTCGACATTCATCATCACCAGATGCTTGCCATGCTCCATCGCGGCCAAGCCAATTTCGGCTCCAACCGCCGGCCTGCCAGTGGCATCGATGATCACATCGATTTGGTCGCTTGAACACACCGCTTGGGCATCCCCTGTGATCGCCGTCTTGCCAGCCTTCAAACTGGCGTCAAACACAGCCTTGCTGCCAGCCACGGCAAAACTCTCGGCCGGTCGCCCTGCAATGCTCAAGGCCTTTTTCGCCGCATCAATATTAATCTCGGCAATGGCCGCAACCGTTATTCCCGTCATCTGGTCGCATTGGGTCACGATATCCGTGCCCATCTCGCCGGAACCAATCAGGCCAATGCGAATGGGGCGGCCTTTGGTCTCAAGGCGGCGGGCAAGATCGGCAGCCAAGCCATTCACAGGGCCAATGGCTTTCGGTTGAGGTGGCATTAAAGGTCTCCTGACACGGGGAATAATAAAGATACTTTTATGCTGTGATATGTCAATATGTATTATATATAAGAATCCGCAATAGACGCGAAATTATTAACAACTTTACATCAATTGCGCCATGCTGATCTGCGTCGGGGTTGCCAAATGGTCAAATAAATCGCGCCATATGATTCTTAACTAGCAAAAATGTTGCATTTGATAAAGGCATCTGTATGAGAATATTATCAGCCAAAATTCAGGAATCCAAATGGCCGAAATAAAACTCCGCGCAATCACCAGAGCCTGGGGCTCGTTTGTGGGCGTAGACGCCATCGACCTTGAAATCAAGGATAAGGAGTTCATGGTTTTTCTCGGCCCCTCGGGTTGTGGGAAAACCACCACCATGCGCATGATCGCGGGCCTTGAAGAGCCGACCTCCGGCGAAATCGAAATTGACAATGAAGTGGTGACCGATGTGGATGCCCGCGACCGCGACGTGGCCATGGTGTTCCAAAGCTATGCGCTTTACCCCAACATGACGGTTTACGAAAACATCCGCTTTCCCTTGCGCATGCGCGGCATAGATAAGAATGACCACGACAAGCTGGTGCGCAAGGCCGCCGATATGGTTGAACTCGGCGAATTCCTGCACCGCAAGCCTGGCGCCCTGTCCGGCGGCCAGCGCCAGCGCGCAGCCTTGGCCCGCGCCATCGTGCGCCAGCCCCGGGTTTTCCTGATGGATGAACCCCTTTCAAATCTCGATGCCAAGCTCCGCCTCACCATGCGTGCCCAGCTCAAGCACATCCAGCGCGAGCTTGAAACCACAACGATCTATGTGACCCACGACCAGATCGAAGCCATGACCCTCGCTGACCGCATCGCCGTCATGAACAAGGGAAAAATCCAGCAGCTTGGAACCCCCGACGAAGTCTACAACAATCCAAACCACATCTTCGTGGCAAGTTTCATCGGCTCGCCGCCCATGAACATCATCAAGGGTGCCCTTTCGAAAGGCGTGTTCACCGGACCGAACACGCAAGTCAAAAACCTCGGCAAGGCCAGCCATAAGAATGTCGTGCTCGGCATACGCCCCGAAGACATCGAGGTGAGCGCCGCCAAGGGCGCCAACATCACTTCAACGCTTTATTCCCTTGAACCCACCGGCGATCTAACCCTCGTCACCGCCTGGGCTGGCGAACAGCTCGTCGTCGCCAAAGGCCAGCGCAGCTTCCGCCAGGCGCTGAACACGCCAATCTCATTCACCTTCCTGAAGGACCGCATCTACCTTTTCGATGGCGAAACCGGCGACCGGTTAAGGTATTAGGGCCTCAAGCTGCGGGAACTGAACTGCGGGGTTCTTCTCTCTCACCCATGTGATGAAATCCTTCGCGCGCCGTTCAATCTTGATCGCGTGGTTGTCGAAAATATCGCTGATGCGGTGGTTGATATAGGGGTTGTCGAAGCGCTCAAGCGTCGCCGCCACATAGCGCTTCGCCTCATCCTCCATGCCGCGCGCCACGAAGCCCGGGATAATTTCATCCGTATACAGATTAAGTAGCCGCCTCCTTATGGTCTTGTCCGATAACATCGCCCTGACGGTTTCATCGCTCCGGCGGCCCTCTGCATGCCAAATTCCCGCCAGATATGTGTGCCCGAGATTGAGGATATGCAGCTTGAGGCGGAGATAGGGCTCAAGATCATCCGTGATCACGACCAGGGGATGCTCAAGCGGCGGCTCAAATCCAGGCTCCCGCTGTATGGCCCAAAGAGCATAGGGCTCCGCCACAGCGCCTATGGGTTCGATTGCCTCCGAAACAATCCGGTCAACCAGCGTGTTGCAAATCACCGCAGACGCCGCCAGCCAAGCCCTGAACGCCTCGCTCAATAGCCAGTCATCCGCAAGCCCGTTCAATAGCTTGCGAAGAACCCAGCCATTGTTGCTGATCAATTCACACGGCAGGATCACCAGCGGTTGCCCGCCGGCCTCGAACCTCTCAACAAGCAGCGAGAGAAGCTTGGCGGGAAAACCCGGTGGCGCCGCTGCTGGCCGGGAGTGATCACCCGGTTGAATTTCATAGCCGGCATCGCCAACATTCGACACAATAATATCTGTCTCATGAACAAGGATACGGCGAAGCTCGTCCCAATCCCGCTCCGCGGTCAAAGCCCGGTTGACGCTTCGGACGGTGACAATCTCATCGACTGCAAGCCCATCTTTCAGGCCCTTGATGTGGACAGGAAATCCCTCAGGCCTTCCGATTAAGGCAACACGGCCAGCCCGAGAGCCTCCGGAAGTTGTCTTCGCGACAGTAATCGGCCCGATATCCTGCCCGGAAGCCCTCGCCTCATGCACAAACAAATCCACATGCGCCTGCAAAAACCGGCTCGTGCCAAATTGTAAAATCCGTTTTGTCATGGAAACAACCCTATCGCCCAATAGTGGAAAATGACAAGCCGCCTGATGGCCCAGCTTCATTCTGAAGCTGCTGCCCAAGCACCCCCGCCAAACCATTCAGTGCTTTTGGCCACGCATGAGCAAAGCACTTCTGCCGCCAAACCTGCACCACCATTTCCCTCGACAAACCTCAAAAATAAGAACAAACCTCCGCCAAGGCAAAACCCGATCCTCAAGCCAGCGATTGAAATCGTCACAGGCCGTGGGCGTCAGAGGAGCAGATCATATGGCCAAGAAGAAATCCCGCATGGATGAGAGCTATGTATTTTTTGACATCATCTATGAGGATGGCGCCAGAAGCTCGCACCGCAAAGTTTCCGCCGCTGAATTGGCCGAAGGGGACGGTGATGATCATGCCAGGACCGTGATCATGGCGCAAGATCGCAAGATCGCGGAAAAGTCCGATCGGCATCGCGGGGCCATCAAATCCATCGTCCGTTCACCCGCCTGAAGACTATTAACCATTGGGGCTTGCAATTGGCGGAAATTGCGCCCATATAGCGGATATCGAGTTTCGGCCTATTGGCTAGGCCATGTATCTTCCAGCACAAGATGCGTTAGCCCTCAACCTTACATCCAGAACTTCGACAGGTTGCGCCACGCATTATGCGTGTTTCCACCACCACGCATCTTCATCTTGAAAGGAAGAACTATGCAAACAGGTACAGTAAAATGGTTTAACGCCCAAAAGGGCTTCGGCTTCATTCAACCCGACTCCAGCGGCAACGATGTGTTTGTTCACATCAGCGCAGTTGAGCGCGCCGGATTGAGCGGCCTCAACGAAGGCCAGAAGGTCTCCTATGAGGTTGTAACGGATCAGCGCAGCGGCAAGCTGTCGGCCGATCGCCTGCAAGCCAAGTAACTTTACAAAATCTCGTTCAGGCCTGCCGACCGCGGATGTACCGGCGGCGGGTTTGAATTGAAATTGAGTGGGTCTTCGGCTCATTCGGACTGAGGAGTGCGCCAATGCCCGTCACGTCCAATCTATTCATGTTCAGATCAAGCACTTCGGAATCGCTCCATGGCTTTGCATGTGAATCGTCTGGCAAACTGCTCCCATCAAAATTTGGTCCCTGGGATGGCATCGGTGTATTGCGCGCCGATCAGCGCCCGCCCCATGGCCTTCGCCGCGAGGCGATTGAATCGGGTGTCAGAAAAAACGGCTATCAACTCTGGCGCAAGAAAAAACCGCTTGCCTCATGACAGGCTGAAATGGAACGGGGAGCCCCAACAGGAAGCTCCCCGTAAACATTTTGGAGTCCGGGTACGCATTACCCAATCCCGGACCGGCCCTGACGCATTGCCCTGAGGCCCCTGCATGTCATGGTTGCAATATGGGCCAACAATGTTTCGAAAGCGTTTCCAAAAAATCGAAATGTGCTTAACAGGTGGTGTATTCACTGTGCCGCTTCGACCATTTCATTCATTTTTTCAATATATTTAGGCTTTTGCGCGAGCCAACGCCGCAAAAATATGGCGAGCCAGTTTTTCACGGCCCCATCATGAACAATCTGGTGATCGAGATGCTCATGACCTTGCTGGGCACCCGGTAGGGAAAACCGGTGGGCGCCTGACACAACCCAACGGTGCATCGTAAGCCGGGTCACCTCCGCGTGAAACTGAATGCCATAGGCGGCGGATCCATAGCGAAAGGCCTGGTTCTCAAACCGCTCGCTGCTGGCAAACAGCTTGGCGTCTCTCGGCAATGCGAAACTCTCGCGATGCCACTGATAAACCATCTGCGGCCAGTCCACGATGCCGTCACCGCCATTCACCGGTTGGATGGGAAAGTATCCAATCTCAACCAGCCCGCTGCTGCCAGGGCCAACCTTGCCACCCAGATGCATCGACAGCATCTGCGCACCCAGGCAAATGCCGAGGAATGGCTTTTCTTCTCTCAAAGGAACACCAATCCAGTCAATCTCGGTGGCAATCCAGGGCTCCTTGTCATTGGCACTCATGGGGCCGCCAAAAATCATGGCGCCCGCATGACCGTCCATCGTTTCAGGCAGCGCGTCGCCCAGACAGGGCCTGCGGATATCAAGGTCATACCCCATGGCCTTCAGCATCATGCCAATGCGTCCAGGAGTGGAAGTTTCCTGATGCAGGATGATCAATATTTTTGGCAGCTGCAATCCTATAGACCCCGCCGCATGAAGAACTTCAACAGGGGCAGGCCCAGCACACGCGGCGTGCAGCGCAAAACATGGGCCGTAACTTTGTTGAGCAATCCAGGAATGACAACCCGGCGCTTTGCCTTGAAGCCGTCCCAGGCTTCCTGCGCCACTTCCGCCGATGTCTTGCCACCGCCCGCCAATGATTTGGAGCTCGACATGCCAGCGCGCGCCTGAAATCCTGTCTTCACCGCGCCGGGGCAAAGCGTTGTGACGGTCACACCGGTTCCTTTCAACTCTTCGTAGAGCGCTTCGCCAAAACTCAAGACAAAGTTCTTCGTCGCAAAATAAACCGCCATGGTGGGGCCTGGCATAAAACCCGCAACCGATGATACATTGATGACGCCGCCCGATTTGGCGGCAATCATCGCTGGCAGAAAACGCAATGTGAGATCAGTCAATATGCGCACGTTCAATTCGATCATCGCCAATTGATCGGTCCGCGGCAATTGAGCGGCATTGCCCGCCAAGCCATAGCCCGCGTTGTTGACAAGTATCGAGGGAACCGCGCTTCTCGAGGCCAGATCTTCAACCAGTGTTTCAACTGCGCCAGGCTCACCAAGATCAAGGGTTACAATATGGATCGGCACCTCGTGTTTTGAAAGCACCACGCCTTTGACCCGGTGCAATTCCTGGTCGCGCCTGGCGACCAACACCAGGCCATAACCATCAGCCGCCAAAACATGGGCAAAGGCCTCGCCAATGCCCCCCGATGCTCCCGTGATAAGAGCGAGCTTGTGTTCCATGATTCCCCTCTATCAGAGCATAATGTGGCAATTTCCGCCGTTTGTCATCAAATCGCAAATATTCTTTGATTAGGGGTTCCCAAGGCCACATATGGTTGCTACACACCGCCAGCGTATTGACGCGGGATGGAGCAGCCCGGTAGCTCGTCAGGCTCATAACCTGAAGGTCGTCAGTTCAAATCTGGCTCCCGCAACCACAGACAGTTGACTCCCTGGGGAAATTTCCCCGGGGGGTCGACTTCCCCTCAAGTCTGGCCCTCCTGCCTGCTCGCACGCTCCCAAGATAACCGCCAAATCACCGTGTAGAACGGCATCATAACCACCGGTTGGGTTAACGGGCCCTATGATCACTTTCGTGATAAGACCACGAATGGTTTCCATGGCGGCCTGCCCCACTACCCCGCCCTGCAGAAAAAATGTTTCAAGCTCCCGGACCTTGCGGACGTAAAGTTCATGCATGCGGGGGTGAAGGACCACCTTCTCAGCCAGTTCTCCTGACTGGGCGCTTTGCAGCAATCTTGTTTTCTCGGCGACGAGTGCGTTCATCCGGACCTTCATCTCGGGCTGGTAAAATCCGTCCTCGATCGCCGCCATGATCGCCTTAATCTTTTTTTCGATGTCAGCAACGAGTTTGGTGGTCTGGTCATGAGACGATAGGGCTTCAAATCTCAGCCGGGCGTATTCGGCCCGGAACTCCTTGACGAAGATCAACACAAGTTCGGGTGTGACCAGCCGCTCCTTCAATCCGACTAGCACACGGGCTTCGATTGACTGCCGCGTGATGCTCGATGCATTGGTGCAGGTTCCCCGGCGCCGCCTGGTTGAACAGCCAAACCTGTCTTTCCCCATGATGATGAGATTGCCGCCGCAGCAGGCGCATTTCATGAGGCCCGACAGGAGAAAGCATGCCCGGTGGGTGGAATAGAGATCATGCCGTGCCGCACCGGCCTTCAATCCGGCTTGGCCGCGCAAACTCAGCCTTATCTTCATTTGTTGCTGTTTTACATTTTGCCAGATGTCATCATCAACAATCCGCAGCTCCGGCACCTTGCAGGTCTCCCACTTTTCTGGCGGGTTGGGCCGGGCAACCCTTCTTCCCGTGGCGGGATCCTTCACGTAGGAACACCTGTTCCATTCTAGCAGGCCCATGTAGAGGCTGTTATTGAGAATGCCGGTGCCGCGTTTTGATTGGCCACGGATTGTGGTATTGGACCAAGGCCTGCCACCCGGGCCCGGGATACCTTCCACGTTCAAGTCTTTCGCAATCTTTTCCGGTGCGATACCAGTGGCATATTCGTTGAAGATGCGCCGGACGATTTGAGCCTCCGTCAGATTTATCGTTCTGTGACCGCCATCGCCATCGGCACCAGCAGCAATGCGATAGCCATAGGCGAGCCCGCTGGGGACTTTACCTTTACGGATGCGCCCCAACTGACCACGTTTGGTCTTGTCTGCGATGTCACGCAATGTCATCTGGGCCATCATGCCCATGATTGCCACGTGCAGCGCGGTGACCTCCCCGACCGAAGGTGTGAACAGGTGGATGCCCAGAAACGCCAAGGTGTCCTGCAGGTCAGCAGTATCAGCCAAGCGGCGGCCCAGCCGATCGACGGCTTCACAGACCACAATATCAAACTGGTTCTTTCGCGCGTCAGCAATCAAGGCTTGATAGGATGGTCTGTACCGTGAGGCACCACTGATGGCAGCATCCGAATAGGTGTTGACCAGACACCAGCCCTGGGCCTGTGCATAACGCCTGCAAACCTCCACCTGATCCTCAATGGATTCCTCGCGCTGAAGATCTGAAGAGTACCTGGCATAGATGACGGCACGCAATTGGGTCATGGGCTGGACCTCCGGGATGGTTGGCGAAGCCGGGACAAGGCATCTGTATAGCGGCGATGGGCATCAAGGCTGCGGGCCTGATTGTAGAACTTTTCAGTGGTGGAGAGCGAGCGGTGGCCCAGGACCGGGGCTGCCACGCGGACATGCTCGGGATCATGGATGGCCAAAGTTGTTGCAGCGGCATCACGGAAGGCATGCGGATTGATGGCAACTCCAAAGTCAGCCTCGGTGCGCTTTCGCACAATATCATAGAAGGCCATTTGTGTAAGTGCCGAACCACTCTGCGCCACCCAGAGATGATCGCCAGCCTTGGTCAGCCAACGATAGGAGCGTGCCGCAAGGGTTGGGCGGTGGATCAGCAAGTAGGTCTCGAGGGGGCCAACGAGGTCATCTGGCCAATCAAGGTCCAAGGGGGCGTGGGTCTTGGTCATGTGGCCAGATATTTCTACGACCCAACGGCTGTCCAGTTTCTTCAATTCCGTTCCAATGCGGAGCTGGACGAAGTTCTTGCGACGAAGCGGAATGAGGGCGAGGAGAGCGATCATCAGTCCATCGCGGAAGCTGGACGCAGCAGTGACAAGTGACGATTGTTCTTCGACCACATCCATGAGCTTCAGACCAAGACCGAATAGTTCTTCTGAGCCCCGAAGCCGTTTGCGTTTATCGTTGCAGGTCGTTTCCTGAGCGCGCATTCTGTCTGCCAACGACTTGATAAAGCACCAGTCAGCGGCGGGCTCGAAGAGCCGTGCCATGAGCAGGAGATCTGTCAGACGAAGGGCAATGGTGGATGGCATGTTGCCCAGAGCCTGCAACTCCCGGACAAACTGTTCAACTGAATCCCTACGGATACGTCTTGCCGGTTCAAGCCGCCTGGCGAAGTCCCCTCTGCGTTCAAGGAACGTCAGCCAGCGGCCATAAGAGGACTGGAGGCGGCGGTTGCTGTGCGGACGCATGTTCGCGCGCTCGCCGCCGTGGTCCGCGAAGGGATCGACGGCTGCAGTCACCGCCTTCCACACGTCGAGATCTGTCTGGGGCCACAGATGCAGCGGCATGCTCGCCCGTTCTGGCGACTTGCCTCGGCCAAAGGGTCCGCCGCTCATGACTTCCGAGCCTTGGTCTTGGTTACAGCAACGAGCTTTTCGCGAAGCTTCTGGATCGTCCCGATGAAGTGTTGGCGCGCGCGCCGTTCTTCTTGCCCCGTATAGAAGTTGGTGGTCGTGGCAATATTGCGGTGACCAAGGACCTGGCGGACCACTTCATATGCGCCGGGATAGGCTTGCAGGTAAATCGTCCCCGCAATGGCGCGAAAGAGATGAGGGTTGACCGTGAGGCCTGTGAACGTCTTCACTGTCTCCATGATCTGCAGGCGCAGCGTGTTGAGGTCCTTGTGATCAAGACCCTTGCCGACAAACAAGTAGCGGTTCAGGAGATCGGCCTTGCGATAATTGGCGACATACCAGTCCAGCAGTACCGCGGTTTCTGGCAACAGCTCGAATTCAAGATCAGTCCTGTTCTTCACGTCCTCTTTCGGAATGAACAAGTGCACCCTGTCACCAACCTTGATGAAGTTATGGTCGAGATGAAGCTGGCACAGATTGGAGAGCCGGATGGGGGCGACCAGAAGCAGTTCGATGGCCATGGCCGCCGTGCTGAGGCCGGTCTTGCGCATGTGGGCGTTTTTGGCCGTCCCCAGATGGCGGCGGATCGTCTGGGGCAGATTGGCTATGGCCTTCATGTTGTCTTCGGAGTCGAACGGGCGCAAGCGGTTGCGGTTCTTGTCGCTCATGCCTTGCTCAGGCGGCACCAGCTTGCTGACGATCCTGGACATCGCAGCCAATGTGGCCTCATCGGCCTTGAGCCAATAGCGCGCAACAGACTTCAGGTTGGCGGCCAGATTGTGCACCGTGCGAGTCGGTTTTGAACCGCCGCGCTCATAGAACCACTGAAGCCCACGCTTGTAGTTGTCGAGCGAGAGGCAGATGGCCAGCGATGATATCGCTTGAGGATCAACACACTTGAGAACCAGTGCCGAAGCAAAAATGCGAAGTTCGTATGCACGCATTTTCAGGGTTGCGGGGCGAAGGGGTCGCACAGGGCCATCGTCGCTCAAATCCCTCCCGGCGAGACGTTCGAGCAGCAAATCTACTTCTGCTTTGAGACTCGGCGGGAATGCGTCCCATGGCAAGCTGTAAGCCTTGGAATTTGGGACGGCTTCCAAAACAATCTGCGGCCATGAGGGACAGGTAGTACGCATGCGCTCCCAGGACTGGCGCGCTGCCTGCCACGACTGTTCGGGATTGCCGTGGAGGGTGTCCGACAGGTAGGCTGCGTGGAACTGATCCAGATCGGCACGGGTAACTGCGTGGGGCGTGATTTTACGTGCCGACAACCAACGCAGCAATCGGCCCAAGCGCAACCAGCATGACCCCACTTTACGCGCCTCGTCGGCGAGTGGCTCCCACTCTGGCAGGAGTGCGACAGTGGTCGCACCTGGCATCACCGGTACGACCAGCTTCAGCGCGGAGCGCAGCAGGCTCCGACTGTTAGCCCAACGCCCTGCCGACACACCGAGACTCAGGTGCGATATGCCGTCGAGGCGGCGGCCAATGCCACGGGGATCAGCCGCTATGAGTTGAGGCTCTGCACCAAGTACCTTGGCCGCCAGGCGCACCGCCGACCGCAGGTCCTGTTTGCGTTTGCCGGTGAGGTCATGTGCTCCATCAATGGCGCTGAGAACATCCTGGAGAGTGGCACGTGAAGGAGATTGAGTGGTCATTTTAAGCCTCGTTATGACAGGTCATGACAGGGGTCCAAGATCGTGAAGAGGTTGTTGTAGCATACGATACCAATGATCCCCTGACCTCTTCACGCGGCATTGAAGTTGCTTGCTTTTTGTCTCTCCCTGTCATGTCCTGTCCTCCTCTGTCAGGAAGGCCTTCAGCGCCGCTTCACTGACCCGGACAGCACGGCCGATGCGGACGACCGTGAGGCCGCCATTGGCCACCAGGCGATGGATGGTGCGGCCACTCACCTGCAGACGTTCTGCCACGTCCTTGATGGTCAGCAGGCGCGGAGCAACGGGACATTCAGGTTTGGGTGTCTTGGTCATCGAGCCTCTCCGGAAGGGGTGAAGGCCCACCTGATGCAGCATGGCATTCTGCCGCCGCCTCATGGGCCAGCAGGCGCACCAGGGCAATCAGGACGGGATGTTTGGAGACAGCCGAATGGTCACGTGGAACCGCGGAGCGAAGGTGGCCGTCACCCTTGCGCTTCTTCCGGGGTATTGCCCCCGGCCCATGGTCGCGATTCGACTGCATGGCACTTTAAATGACAGCGATTGCCCCTTTTGAGATGGCGGGAACTGCCCCCGATTTTGCGGGGGGATTTCCTCCATGTCATGCCGAAATGTAGGTCAACCTATTGTTTTGGTGGAGTTTTCCTTCTCCTTGAGGGCGCGAGTTTCTGCTTCCTCGGTTTTCGCTTGCGGGATTGGCCACCATCACTCTTCGGGTCATTGTGCTGTTCATGTCGCCGGCGGGTACCAAACGAGCTCCTATGCAGTTTTAGGCCCTCCTTCTGGAGGTATTCCCAGGAATATGCCGATTGCAATTCAAGCTTCTCGAAGACGTCATCGCAAAATTTTGAGAAAGGTCCGCCTTCCGTCCACGAGGCCTTCTTTTGAAGTGCCCATTCAAAGTGATCTGCCAATTGAAGAAGGAGGGCCATTTCGAGTGGCACCTTCAGAGATGCACCGGAAGGGATTCTCTTCTCGGCGCGGCGCACGGCAATCTTTGCACCCATGATCAATCGTGTCAGTGGCCGCGAGCCGGCGCGAAGAAGGAAAGAGCGCTTGAGCGCCTGCCGGATGTACTCCTCCTTGTTGCCGGACGCCTTGATGTATTCAGAGCGAAGGTCTGCAGGCAGAAGTTCCTTTGTTGCTTCTGTTGTCAGCAGTCTGCCCAATTGCTCGGTGGTTTCGATTTCAAGGAGCGGCTTGATCAAGTCCCAGTTGCGCTCAACTGCATCGCGCAGGCTTTCTAGCGCTTCTCTGATCGCGCGCAGCGCCGCTCCTTGTTCTGCACGACCAGGGAGTTTGGCAACTTTGCCGGCGCCCTCGTTCGCGCGTTCCACACATTTGACGAGGCTCTGCTCGAAATACAGAATCTGACCTTGGACAAGTTCGGCGACCTCAGTGGAATTCAGTCTGACGCGGTTTGGGAGTGCATCGACGATTTCTTGCGCTGCTTTCCTGTGCCCGTGTTTCTTGCATATCTCACCAGCTGCTTCCTGCGTGAGGATCAGAACCTTGGGAGTTTTGTTTTGCCGAGACTTGTTGTTTGACATGCACCCAGATTAGCAGCGATGCGTAGGTCGCGCTGGAACAATTTCCCCTGGCAGAATCGCCGACGGTAGGTGGGCGAGGCAAGTCAACGCCTGATCGCTGAGCTGACATTCAACTGACGATGTCCGCTTTCTGCAAAGACCCGTCTGCTTATGGAGGCCAAGCCGACATGGGCTGATGATTGCACTTGGTCTTCTGTTGACCCGGAGCGGCCATCGTGGCTTTGGGGCATGGTCGCCCCATCAACAGGGTCCGGTCTTGTCAATGACACCGTTTTGCGCAAACATCGAACTTAACAAAGCAGTCATCCGGTGGATGTCGGCCAACAAGGAGGATGCAATGCCAACAATTATCGGCCATCACAACATCACAAAAGGCGCGCAGCACTGGCTCACCTCACCAAAGCGCGAAGAGCTTTTCGGTCCACTTGGGGTGACCAACATCCGAACATTCGTTGATCCTCAGGATCCGACCCGCGTTGCTGTGCTGATGGATGTATCGGACATGGGTGCCTTGATGGCGGCGATGAAGAGCAAGGCAGCCGCTAATGCAATGGCATTCGACGGAGTAGTGCCGGAGTCCTTGGTGATACTTGTCGAATCCAAAAAGTAGCCGTTCCCCTAACTAGGGTCCGAACATATTTGACGGGCAGCACCGATATGGCGCTCTTGGCCCAAAGCGTTTGGTT
>JANMHO010000317.1:0-3048 GCA_031375195.1 Rhodobiaceae bacterium | reverse complement strand
GCCAGCGAAAACGCTGAGAGATGCGGAATGATTCTCATTTCTTCGAAGGGGATGAATTCAAGCAGCTTGCGCGCCACGCCATAATTCATGGGGTCGCCGGTGGCGAGTATAACAGTGCTGCGGCCCCGCAAAGGCTTGATCATGTCAACAACGGCAGAAAAGGGCTGCGGCCATTCCATGCGTCCGGGTTTCGAAGGCGGCAACATGCCGAGCAGGCGCTCCGAACCAATGACAAGAGATGTGGTTTCCACTGCGAGCTTTGCCGCAGCTGACAGGCCATCATAGCCATCTTCGCCCATTCCAACGATTGTCAGCCACATCGTCATGACAGGCCTCTCGATAACGCGTTCACCACTGCTGCTGCCATGGCGGAACCACCGCGCCGACCGAGAATGGTGGCATAGGGAATGCCGCGCGGATTACTGAAGAGTTCTGCCTTGGATTCTGCCGCGCCAACAAAGCCCACGGGGAATGCCGCGATGGCAGCAGGTTTCGGCCCGCCCGCATCAATCATTTCGAGTAGCGCGAAAAGGGCGGTGGGCGCGTTGCCAATGACGACCAGTGCGCCTTCCAGATATGGTTTCCACAGTTCAATGGCAGCGGCAGACCGCGTGGTTCGTTCAGCTATTCCAATTTCACGGGCGCGGGGATCATTCAATGTGCAAATTATGTTCAGCTTCTTGTCGACAATTCCGTGGCGCACCATTTCAGCATCCGTGAGAATTGGTTTTGTCAGGGCTGACACTGCCGCATCCACAAAGCTTTTGGAAATTCGCAAATCACTGGCAATATCGGTCATCCCGCAAGCGTGGATCATGCGGATAGCCATGTCCCGCGCGTTGGCCGGCAGCGGCGAAAGATCAGCCTCGCTCCTGATAATGGCGAATGATTTCTCGTAAATCGCAGCGGGATCACGAATGTAGCCCATCACGTTTTCTTCATGCTTTCGGGCCCGAGCGGATGCTTGGCATGGGGATAGGGCGCGTGGGTATGCGGGTGGCCATCATCATGGGAGTGGTCATGACCGTGGCCATGCTGGGCATAGCTCACAATTTTGAATGGCCCCTCCTTGCAAGCGCCGGTGCAGTTGCCATCGCAAAATTTGCAATCAGCAGCAGTTCCAATGCCTTCAACATGGTGATGGTGGCTTTCCTGCACGGCTCCCACATCGGCTTCAAAGCCCAGCACCTGCGTGCGGTATTTGCACATCTGGCAGTTCATGGCGATGTCGCCGGTGAGTATCTGTTCGATGCGTTCGACGAATGTGTCGATCACGGCCGGATGGTCATTCAGGTATGGCGCTTTGATAAATTCTATGCCGGGGTGGCGCGCGGCCACTTCGTCGGCCGCAGAAAAAATGCGTTGCACCAGAATTCCAGTGAAGAGAAAATAGGGGAATACAATGATGCGTTTATAGCCAAGCCTCGCCGCGTGTTCCAGCGCGGGGTCAACCAATGGGAAGGTGACGCCGGAATAGGCGGTTTCGGCCCAGCCAAAGCCAAAACCTTCCCACAGAATGCGGGTAACTTTGGATACGTTGGAGTTTGCGTCGGGGTCAGAAGCGCCGCGGCCAACGACGACCAGAAGCGTTTCATGGATGGGAACTTCTGAAGGTGACGCATCGAGCGCCTGCTGGATCCGGTCACCCGCCGCGCGTATCATTTTTGGATCAATGCCGAGCTCTTTGCCGTAATCGATTTTGAGGTCATTCCGGGCGGCATAAGTATTGAGAACCGAGGGAATGTCATTCTTGGCATGACCGGCGGCAAACAGCATTCCGGGCACCGCCAGGACACGGCCGACACCCGCAGATTTTAGCGCGTCGAGGCCGGTTCGGATGATTGGCGTTGCAAATTCCAGATAGCCATATTCAACCGGATATTGCGGCAGGCGCTTTTTCAAATGCCCAGAAAGCACCGCAAATTCCCGCACGGCTTCCTTGTCCCTGCTGCCGTGGCCACATAGCATGACGCCCAGTTTTGTCATTGTTCCTGCCTTCCAAAACGCAGCATTGTCCGAAAACGGACACGGAAGGCAGCTCCGGCTTTGGCCCCCTTCTGGGTCGGCCGCACTGGAATAGCTTTCAGTCCCTCAAGGGGAACGCTGCTGAAGCATGTGTTCTAGGGCAACGGCGCTTGCGCAACAAGGCTGGAAACGAATATGATTGGCGAAAAGGCGGCAATCATGGAAACGGTCAAATTCACCCAGATGAAGGACGGCGACCGCGAGGATTATGCCTTCCTCAACGCCCATGAAACGGACTATGCGGCGGGAACGGCGGATCGGTTGATGAACGCCATGGTCGATCTCGACAAGTCCCTCTCGGGTTATAAGATCACGAGGCTGGGGCACTCGCTACAATGTGCCACGCGGGCCTGGAATGATGGCGCGGACGTGGACTGGGTTGTGTGTGCCCTTCTGCATGACATCGGTGATATTTATGCGCCCTACAACCATGATGAGTATGCGGCCGCTATTTTGCGTCCGTTCGTGCGCGAACAATGCGCCTGGGTGGTGCAAACCCACGGGGATTTCCAGATGGTCTATTACGCCCATCATGTGGGCGGCAATCCGAACAAGCGGGACATTCATCGGGGCAGCCCCTATTTTGATGATTGCGCCGAGTTCTGCGAGAAGTGGGACCAGACAAGTTTTGATCCAGACTATGAGACAAAGCCGCTGGAGTTTTTCGCCCCCATGGTGCGGGAGGTCTTCGCACGGAAGGCTTATTCTTCCGAAGTGATAAAAAAGGGCGTGCGTGTACCGCTAACGGGAAAGGCAAGGAGCTAATTTATTCTCCTCATGCTGACGTGCATGGCGCAGCCGGGCCTCGAAGCATCTGTTTCCGCATCAACCAGCCCTTCGAGACTCTGCTCCGCATGGCACCTCAGGTTGAGGATTAAGTATTTAAAACTCAATCCCGGCTTGCGCCTTCACGCCTGATCTGAACGGGTGCTTGATCAGTTCCATTTCAGTCACCAGATCGGCGATCTCGATCAATTCTTCCTTGGCGTTGCGGCCGGTGATGACGATGTGCTTGTCGGCTGG
>JANMHO010000315.1:0-4439 GCA_031375195.1 Rhodobiaceae bacterium | reverse complement strand
GATGCGGCCCTTGTGGGCTTTCCTGAACTTTGTTTTCTTTGGTTGCAACATAGTCGTTTACCTCAAACCTCAGTTCGCGCCATCACGGTCGCGGCGAGGACGTTGTCCACTGTCAGGCGATTCAGCCATGCGCTTGTCTTGCGCCATTGGGTCATGCTCAAGGATTTCGCCCTTGAAGATCCAAACCTTGACGCCGTTGGTGCCATAAGCCGTATGGGCTGTGGCGATGCCGTAATCGATATCAGCGCGTAGCGTATGCAACGGCACACGGCCTTCGCGATACCATTCAACACGCGCGATTTCCGCGCCACCCAAGCGGCCGGAGCAAGTAATCTTGATGCCCAAGGCACCCATGCGCTGGGCAGACTGCACCGAGCGCTTCATCGCCCGGCGGAATGCCACGCGGCGTTCGAGCTGTTGCGCAATGCCCTCGGCGACCAGTGTCGCATCGGTTTCAGGCTTGCGGATTTCAACAATGTTCAGATGAACCTCTGAACCTGTCATGTCGGCCACCTTCTTGCGAAGCTTTTCAATGTCGGCGCCCTTCTTGCCGATCACCACACCGGGCCTGGCAGAATAGATCGTCACGCGGCACTTCTTGTGGGGACGCTCAATGAGAACCTTGGCGACACCAGCCTGCTTCAGCTCGGTCTTGAGATACGCGCGGATCGCCATGTCTTCGTGCAGGAGCTTTCCATATTCGCGGCTGTTGGCATACCAACGCGAGTCCCATGTCCGGTTAATGCCGAGACGCAGACCAATCGGATTGACTTTCTGACCCATTAAGCGGCCTCCTTCACTTCGCGAACCACAATTGTGAGTTCGCTGAAGAATTTCTCGATCTTGCCGACACGGCCACGGGCCCCCGGCATAAAGCGCTTCATCACCAAATTCTTGCCAACCCAGGCCTCGGCAACAACCAGGTTATTGATGTCCAGGTCATGGTTGTTTTCGGCGTTTGCAATTGCTGACTCGAGTGTCTTCTTCACATCCTTGGCGATGCGGCGGCGTGAGAACGACAGCTCGGCCAAGGCCTTTGACGCCTTCATGCCGCGAATGATCGTCGCAAGTTCATTGAGTTTGCGCGGGCTGATGCGGATGGACCGGGTGATGGCCTTTGCCTCATTATCAGCGAGGGACCGTTTTCTGACTGGCTTGCTCATGGTGTTGGAGCCTTGGTTGCTTTCTTGTCCGATGCCGAGTGAGCCCGGAACGTCCGCGTTGGCGCGAACTCACCAAGCTTGTGGCCGACCATTTCTTCCGAAATGGTCACCGGGATGAACTTGTTGCCGTTGTGAACCTGAAACGTCAGGCCCACAAACTGTGGCAGAACCGTTGAACGGCGGCTCCATGTCTTGATGGCTGAATGACGGCCGGCTGCGCGCGCAACGTCGGCCTTCTTCAGTATGTATCCGTCTACAAACGGGCCTTTCCAGAGCGAACGTGCCACGTGCTACCTCTTACTGCGACTTCTTGCGATCGTGGCGGCTGCGCACGATGAACTTGTTGGTTGACTTGTTGGAACGGGTCTTTTTGCCCTTTGTTGGCTTGCCCCAGGGCGTTGCCCAGTGCTTGCCACCGTTGGTACGGCCACCGTTTGGATGGTCAACCGGGTTGCGGGCAATACCGCGCGATACGGAGCGGGCTCCCTTCCAGCGGGCGCGACCGGCCTTGCCGACAACTTCGTTGATATGGTCAGGATTGGAAACAGCGCCAACCGTTGCCATGCAAGCTGAGTCAACCATGCGGGTTTCACCGGATTTGAGCTTCAAAAGCGCGAAGCCCTGATCACGGCCAGCAACCATGGCATAGGTGCCGGCAGAACGCGCCAGCGAACCACCCTTGCCAGGCTTGGTTTCAACATTATGAACAATGGTGCCAACCGGCATGGCGCCAAGCGGCATGGCGTTGCCAGGCTTCACGTCAACCAACTTGCCAGAAACAACCGAGTCACCAACGGCCAAACGCTGTGGCGCCAGAATGTAAGACAACTCCCCATCGGCATACTTGATCAGGGCGATGAACGAAGTCCGGTTCGGATCATACTCAATGCGCTCGACAACAGCGGCAATGTCGAACTTCACGCGGCGGAAATCCACCAGGCGATAGGCTGTCTTGTGCCCACCACCCTTGCGGCGCGATGTGATGCGGCCCGTGTTGGAGCGGCCACCATTTTTATTTTGGCCCTCGACGAGCGCCTTGACAGGCCCGCCCTTCCAAAGTTGGCTGCGATCCACCTGAATGAGGTGGCGGCGGCCTGGGCTGGTTGGTTTAAATGTTTTGAGTGCCATTTTTCTCTATCCCACCACTCAGAGACCCGTCGTCACATCGAGCCGCTGACCTTCTTCGAGGGTCACATAGGCGCGCTTGACGTCGCTCAACCGGGCAAGCTGGCCTTTGAAACGGCGCTCCTTGCCTTTGCGAACGAGGGTGTTGACTGCTTTGACTTTCACGCCAAAAAGACCTTCGATGGCCTTCTTGATCATCGGCTTGGTCGCATCAATCGCCACATTGAACACAATCTGGTTGTGCTCGGAAACCAGGGTTCCCTTTTCGGTGATCGCCGGACTGCGAATGATGTTGTAATAATGCTCTTTGCTCATTTGAACCGCGCCTCCAGGGCTTCGACGGCCGCTTTGGTGAGAACCAAATTCTTCCGGCGCAAAATGTCATACACGTTGATGCCCTGGACTGGCAGCACATCAATGTTGGGAATGTTGCGGGCCGCGTTGGCGAAACCCTCGTTGACCGTGGCGCCATCAATAATCAGCGCGCTCACCCAACCCAATTTCGCAAATGCCGCAACAACCGCCTTCGTCTTGGCTTCCTTCACGTCTGCCTTGTCGATGATGATGAGTTCAGAAGCCTTGACCTTGGCCGAAAGCGCATGGCGCAGACCAAGGGCGCGAACCTTCTTGTTCAACGACGTTTCGTGGCTGCGGAAACGCGGACCGAAGGCCTTGCCGCCGCCCACAAAAATACCAGCTTTGCGCGAACCGTGGCGGGCGCCGCCGCCGCCCTTCTGGTTGCCCAGCTTGTGCGTGGTGCGATTGATCTCGCCGCGCGACTTGGCCTGGTGCGTGCCCTGCTGACGCTTGTTCAACTGCCACTGAATGACCCGGTGAATAATGTCCTGGCGGGGTTCAAGACCAAAAATATGGTCCGCAAGTTCAATTGAACCAGCCTTGCCCGCATCAATATTTGTAATATCAGCTTTCATGACCGCCTTACTCCTTCACCAGCTCGGCAGGAGCAGCCGCCACAGCCGCCGGAACCGTAAAGGCGCCGGGCTTGGGAGCTGCGTCTGGAAGCTTGCGCTTAACCGCGTCACGAACTGAAACCCAGCCACCCTTGCTGCCAGGGATTGAACCCTTCAGCATGATGAGGCCACGATCCTTGTCGGTGCGAACAACAACAATATTCTGTGTTGTAACTGTTTCAGCACCCAGGTGGCCAGGCATCTTCTTGCCCTTGAACACTTTACCCGGATCCTGGCGGTTACCAGTCGAACCGATCGAACGATGGCTCACGGAAACGCCGTGGGTTGCGCGAAGGCCCTTGAAGTTCCAGCGCTTCATGCCGCCGGCAAAACCCTTGCCCTGCGATGTGCCGGTCACATCAACAAACTGGCCAGCGGTAAAATGATCAACCGTCACTTCAGCACCTACCGGCATGGTCATGTCAGGGCTCACCCGGAATTCCTGCAGCTTGCGCTTTGGCTCTACCTTGGCGGCGGCAAAATGGCCGCGCTCGGCTTTCGACAAGCGCTTGATTTTCGCAACGCCAACACCCAGCTGAACCGCTGTGTAGCCGTGCTTTTCATTCGTTTTCTGCGCGACAACCTGACAATTATCCACCTTCAACACGGTGACCGGAACAACAGTTCCCTCTTCCGTGTAGATACGTGTCATGCCCAATTTCACGGCGATGAGACCAGAACGCATCGCTTCACTCCCAGTAAGCCCGCCTTAGAGCTTGATTTCCACATCAACACCTGCAGCCAAATCGAGCTTCATCAAAGCATCAACTGTCTGCGGGGTTGGATCGACGATGTCCAAAAGACGACGGTGTGTCCGCATCTCGAACTGTTCACGGCTCTTCTTGTCAACGTGCGGCGAGCGGTTCACGGTGAACTTCTCGATACGCGTTGGAAGCGGCACCGGCCCGCGAATTTGCGCGCCCGTGCGTTTTGCCGTGTTCACGATCTCGCGCGTCGATGTATCGAGAATTCGATGATCATACGCCTTGAGACGGATTCGGATGTTTTGACGTTGCATCTCTTGGACCTGCTTTATTCTGTGATTTTTGCAACAACGCCGGCGCCGACGGTGCGGCCGCCTTCACGGATGGCGAAGCGCAGCTTCTCCTCCATGGCGATGGGCGTGATCAGCTCGACGTCAAAGGCGATATTGTCGCCCGGCATCACCATCTCCGTGCCC
>JANMHO010000306.1:0-4792 GCA_031375195.1 Rhodobiaceae bacterium | reverse complement strand
CAGCAAGATTGACGACAAGGCCCTGCAAAAGGAAATTGAAGCCCGCGAGCGCATGATATTTACGCGCGCGCAGGTGCAAAGCGATACGCAGCGGGTTTTGGCGCTTTACCAGAAGGCCGGCTATTACAATGTGCGCGTGGCCCCAAAACTCATTCGTTTACCGGAGAACCGGATCAATTTGGTGTTTGAAGTCACCGAGGGGTCCGAGACGACAATCAAATCCATCAACTTTACCGGCAATAAAGCGTTTTCGTCCTCTTCATTGCGTTCCGTGATGAATACCGCTGAACACAGCTGGTGGAATTTCTTCCAGCGGAACGACACGTATGACCCTGATCGTCTGGAATATGACAAAGAGCTTTTGCGCCGCTATTACCTGAAGCACGGATTTGCCGATTTTCAGTTGGTTTCCGCCGAAGCTCAGCTTTCGCCTGATGGCGATTACTTTGAGATCAATATTGTCGTTGAAGAGGGTATTCACTACACAGTCTCTGATGTCGCAGTTAATATTGGAAATACGAACCTTGATCCCGAAAAGCTGACAAAGGGGATCAAAACCGGCGTTGGCGACAGTTATGACGCGACGCGCGTGGATCGGACCGTTGAGAACCTGACACTTGAAGCCAGCAGGCAGGGCTTTGTGTTTGCCAAGGTTGAGCCGAAAATTGACCGCGATCCGGCCAGCGGATCCCTCAATATCAATTATACGATTGCGGAGGGGCAGCGGGCCTATGTCGAACGCATCGAAATTGAAGGCAACAACCGGACGCTGGACGAGGTGATTCGTCGCGAACTGCTGATTTTTGAGGGCGACGCGTTTAACCGCACGCTGATTGAGCGCGCGCGCCGGAGGCTTACCGCCCTGGATTTCTTTGACAAGATTGACTTCCAGGAAGAGCAGGGCTCTGCTGCTGACAAAGTGGTCATCTTTGTCGTGGTCCAGGAAAAGTCCACGGGCAAGATTGCTTTCTCGGCGGGGTATTCTTCGACTGAAAAGATTATTGGTTCGGTTGAGCTGACAGAGCGCAACCTGATGGGCAAAGGCCAGTTCCTGCGGCTGAACACGTCATTGAGCTTCAAAAAACAGTCGATCGATTTCAGTTTCACCGAACCCTATTTCATGGGCATGCCGCTTTCAGCGGGCATCGACCTGTTTGCCAGGAAGACCGACAATAAAGATGAGTCATCGTACGAAAGCAAGCAAATCGGCGGAGCGCTTCGCACGGGCTTCAAGCTGGACGAATTCTCGAGCATGAATTTCAAGTATTCGCTCGCTTATCGTGAAGTGGACGGAATTAATGTTGCCAAAGCTTCTCCTGCGATTATCGCGCAAGAGGGCAGTACGGTGAAGTCCGCTGTAGGCGCCACCTATACTTGGGATGACCTCGATGATCCGAACCGGCCCATACTGGGCTTTAGGGGCCAACTGGAATCCGAAGTCGCTGGTTTGGGCGGGGATACCTTTTACGGTCGCTTGGAAGCCCATGGCTGGTACTTCATGCCGCTGTACGAAGAGTCGATTGTGTTGAAGCTGGAGGCCAATGCTGGTCACATTGAAGGCTTCAATGGCAGGGATGTTCCATTGCAGGATCGTTTCTTTATGGGCTCTGATACATTCCGCGGCTTTGCGCAATCAGGCGTGGGGCCGCGCCAGACGAACAATGCCGGTGGCAATGATTCGATTGGCGCCGAAAGCTATGCGATTGCAACCGCCGAAGTAACCTTCCCCGTTGGGCTGCCTGAGGCTTGGGGCATTGAGGGCGCGGCGTTCACGGATGTTGGCACCGTGTTTGGAACATCGGAGCAAACCTTGGCTGACGGTACAGGCACTTGCGATACACCCGGCGCACCCGGCGTAGCTTGCACCGTCTTCGATACAACCGCCCTCCGCGCCTCAGTCGGTGCCGGCCTCATCTGGCAGTCGCCATTTGGTCCTTTGCGCTTTGAACTGGCTTACCCGCTCAAGAAGGCCAAGTTTGACGAAACCGAGTGGTTCCGCTTCTCGATTGGAACGCGCTTCTAGACCTTTTAGATTGTGGTGTTAAAGTCATCGGGCGGCTCACTGGGCCGTCCGAATTTTATTGGGGTGGCGCATGACTGAAGGCAATCCGGCGAAACAACTGGCAAGCGCTGATATCGCGCGCATCATGCAGCTGTTGCCGCACCGCTATCCCTTCCTTCTCATCGACAGGATGGTTGACATGGATGGCGAGCAATCGGGCACGGCGATCAAGAATGTGACGATCAATGAGCCGTTTTTTCAGGGGCATTTTCCAGGCAAACCCGTGATGCCTGGCGTGCTGCTCGTTGAAGCCATGGCGCAAGCCGCAGGCGCTCTGGTTCTGAACCATTTGGGGGACGCCCACGCCGGCCAGCTGGTGTTCTTCATGTCAATTGACAAGGCGCGGTTTCGGAAGCCGGTGCTGCCTGGCGATCAGGTGCATTTCCATGTGAAGCTCACCAACAAGCGAGCTCCTGTTTGGAAATACTGGGCTGAAGCGCATGTGGATGGCAAGAAAGTGGCTGAGGCGGAAATTGGCGCGATGCTGATGAGCGAGCGGTAGAAAGCTATTTCTGACGCTTGCTGATCGGCACATAATCGCGCTTTGCCGGGCCATTATAGAGCTGCCTTGGCCTGCCAATGCGCTGGCTTGGATCTTCAATCATTTCTTTCCACTGGGAAATCCAGCCCACGGTGCGCGCCAGGGCGAAAAGCACGGTGAACATAGATGTGGGGAAGCCCAAGGCCCGCAGGATGATGCCAGAATAGAAATCCACATTCGGGTAGAGTTTGCGTTCAATGAAATACCTGTCGTTGAGGGCGACGCGCTCCAGCTCGCGCGCCACATCCAGCAGGGGATCATCCTTGATGCCGAGTTCGATCAGAACCTCGTGGGCGGTTTGCTGCATGATCTTGGCGCGGGGGTCATAATTCTTGTAAACCCGGTGGCCAAAGCCCATCAGCCGCACATTTGAGTGCTTGTCCTTCACTTTCTCAATGTAGGCCGGAATATTGGCGACGCTGCCGATCTCGCCAAGCATATGCAGCGCCGCTTCATTGGCGCCGCCGTGGGCTGGGCCCCACAGGCAGGCGATGCCAGCGGCGATGCAGGCGAACGGGTTGGCGCCTGAGGAACCGGCGAGCCTGACGGTGGAGGTGGAAGCGTTCTGTTCATGGTCCGCATGGAGAATGAAAATCCGGTCCATGGCGCGGGCCAGAATTGGGTTTACCTTGTATTCCTCGCACGGCACGGCAAAGCACATATGCAGAAAATTGGCGGCATAGGAGAGATCGTTGCGCGGATAAACAAAAGGCTGCCCGATGTGGTATTTGTAGGCCATGGCCGCGATTGTCGGCAGTTTGGCAATCATCCGGTGGGAGGCGATTTCGCGCTGGCGCGGATCATTCACATCGGTTGAGTCATGGTAAAACGCCGACATGGCGCCCACAACGGCCACCATAACCGCCATTGGGTGCGCGTCCCGGCGGAAGCCCTGGAAGAAGCGCGACATTTGCTCATGGATCATCGTGTGGTGAGTGATGGCGAATTCAAATGATTTGCGCTGGGCGTGGTTTGGCAATTCCCCGTAGTAGAGCAGGTAGCAGGTTTCGATAAAGTCGCCATTCTCGGCAAGTTGGTCAATGGGATAGCCGCGGTGCAGCAGCACGCCTTCATCGCCGTCGATATAGGTTATTTTGGATTCACAGGCCGCTGTGGACGTAAATCCAGGATCGAAGGTAAAAACCTTGCCTTGCCCATAGAGATGGGAAATGTCCAGCACGTCAGGTCCAAGTGTGCCCTTGATTACCGGCAAATCATAGGTTTTTCCGTTGTAAGTGAGTTTGGCCGGATTATCTTGAACAGTCATCGAAGACCCCTCTCTGCGTGTATTTGACTATATTGCAGCGCAGCAAATAGGTCAAACGGCCATATCACTGATACGCGCCATGGATTCTTCCCGGCCCAACACGGCCAAGACGTCAAAAATTGGTGGAGACGTGGAACTGCCTGTCAGGCTGGCGCGCAAAGGTTGCGCCAACTTGCCCAATTTAAGTGCTTGAGCCTCGGCATAGGCCTTGACTGCCGCTTCCAGACTGGGCGCATTCCAATCGGCGCACGCCGTCAAAACAGGAATGAGTTCCGCCAGAGCTGCCTTGCCACCATCGGCCATGACTTGCTTTGCCTTGTCATCCATGGTCAGCGGCCGCGCCGCAAAGAGGAATGCCGCGCCGTTCTTGAGTTCCTCCAGGGTTTTGGCTCGTTCCTTGAGGCCTGCCATGGCCATTTTCAACTGCCCTCGTTTTGCATCGTTCAACTTGCCCAATAATGCGGGGCCATCTTCAATATGAGGAAGAAAAGCAATCAGTTCACGGAGCAAATCATCATCGCCCATGTGGCGGATGTAATGGCCATTGAGGTTCTCAAGCTTGGCGAAATCAAAGCGTGCCGGCGATTTTCCGATGCTGCCAAGTTCAAACCATTCCACCAGTTGCTCTGTCGTGAATATCTCATCGTCGCCATGGCTCCAGCCCAGGCGCGCCAGATAGTTGCGCAGCGCCGCCGGCAAATATCCCATGGCGCGATAAGCCTCAACACCCAGGGCACCATGGCGCTTTGAAAGCTTGGCGCCATCGGGCCCGTGAATGAGCGGAACATGGGTCATGTCAGGAACGGGCCAGTCCATGGCAGCATATATCTGTGTTTGGCGCGCCGCGTTGGTGAGATGGTCGACGCCGCGCACGATGTGGGTGACGCCCATGTCGTGGTCGTCCACGACGACGGAGAGATTA
>JANMHO010000301.1:0-10254 GCA_031375195.1 Rhodobiaceae bacterium | reverse complement strand
GCAATCACCAAGCCGCCCAGCGTCACGAATCCGGCATTGGCCAACGCGATCACGAATGTGGGAATGTTGGCTGGAATGCGCTTGGTGACAAGGTCGCGCACCGCCACTGACAGCACAATGCCCAGCGCCAATCCTTCATAGATGGTGAAGGTTGAAGGTTGCGGTCGCATGATCAGCATGACGCCGGCAAATCCGGCGGCAATTGCCCCGACGCGGCGGATGCCAACTTTTTCGCCGAGGAAAATCACGGAAAGCAGCACAACAACCAGCGGAACGCTTTGCAGGATGGCCGTAAGATTGGCAAACGGAATGTGCATGAGCGCGATCAGAAACATGACGGTTCCGGAAACATCAAGCGCAGATCGCAGCAGCACCCAGCGCGAAAGAATTTGCGGCGCCTGTTTTAATTCGCCCTGACAGACGCAGAACGCAGCAATGATAATAACTGCGATGAAACCGCGGATGCTCATGATCTCGCCCAGTGGCAGTGATGTGCCGATGTACTTGATACAGCTATCGTTGAGCACAAAGCTGGCCATGGCGGCCACCATGTAGGCGCTGGCGCGCAAAGCCTGATTCTGTTGGGAGGAGGGCATTGGCCACTCTCTAGGGCCAAACTCTCACGCCTGCAAATTGGCCCTAAAGAACCGGCGGCATCAATTCCACTTTGGCGTCGTGAGGTTGCGCGCTTTCCTGATGTGCCGCGTAAAGGCCAGCGCCAATCACCAGCGCCATCCCGATATAGGCAGGCACATCGGGGTATTCATTGAACACCAGTACCCCCGCGATGATTGCGAACAGCACTTCAGCGTAACGAAAAGGCGCTGTGGCCGAAAGTTCACCCAGGCGGACAGTTGCAACGATGAATATGTATCCGCTTGTTATGAATATCCCAGCGGCCAGCAGCACATGGAACTGCCAAGCGTGAAGACTGAGGAATCCCTGCGCCATCCCCACGCCGAAGCCGCCAACGCCTGCGAAAATGGCGTTCGCAAGTGCCACAATGAGAAGGGGAACATGGCCGGGAATTTTCTTGGTCACGATATCGCGCAAAGCCACCATGGCCACAGTGCCCAATGCCAGGAATTCATAAATCGAAATGCTTTGTGGCGTTGGCTTGACGATGAACATCACCCCCGCAAAACCCACAACAGCAGCCAGGCTCCGCCGTAGCCCGCCCTTCTCGCCAAGAAACACGATGCCCACAACCACCACGACGAGAGGCACGCTCTGCATGATGGCCGCCATATTGGCCAGCGGCAAATTCATGAGCGCAAGAATGAACATGAAGCCTGCCAGCAAATCCAGCGCCGATCGCAGCAGGACTGCCCGCGAGAGTATCAGGGGGGCGTGTTTCAATATGCCTTGCTGGGCGCAAATGACCAGCATGAACACTGTGGACATCAACCCCAATATCGCCATGATCTCGCCTACCGGAAGCGAGGGGCCGATGTATTTGATGCAGGTGTCGGCGATCACAAAGCACGCCGTGCACAGAACCATATAGAGGCCGGCGCGCAGCGTGTGATTTTGGGGAAGGCCGGCCATGGCGGGCTGTGTAGCGAGATTGTGTGAAAGGTGCAAATGCCCTCGTCTCTGTCACCGCCAAATTCTGGAGTAATTGTCAGCGTAAGACAATCTGCTCCAGCCCGAAAACATCGAGGATTTGCGCAGCGAGCAAGTCAGTAACTGGTTGGCGCGGCGACTTGGCCTTCATTAAAAGGAACCGCGTTATCGGCAATTCTGGCAAGCCTTCGTCGGCCCGCACCGCCCGCAGGCCGGATGGCAACCCATTCGTTGCAAGCGAGGCGACAACTGCCAATCCGGCCTGGGCCGTGGCTAGTTGCCCGGCGGTCGAACCAGATGTCGATACCACGCGGAATTTGCGCGATGCTTGATCAAGCGCTCGCGTTGCCATGCCGCGCCACAGGCACTCCTGCATCCAAGAGGGCCGCCAGGGGCATTCATCAGGCGACAGGGATACGGGCAGCGGATCTTGCAGATGCTGGTTATGGATGTCCGACGTGATCCACTGCAATGGGCTTCGCCAAACCTCCACGGCTGGCCACTGCCGGGGCTCCACGCCGCCCTCAATGATTGCCAGGTCAAGTTCATTGTTTTTGAGCTTGATGCCCAGTGCGCAGGAAACAGCAAATATAAGCTGTACCTCAACGGAGGGTGCGACTTGCATGAATTGCTCAAGAATTCTTGGCAAATAGTGCGACGCGATTTCTTCTGCGACTCCGAACCGCAATGTGCCGTGCACAGGCGCGGCGCGCACGGACTTTACGATATCATCGTTCAAATCCAGCAGCTCCCGCGCCCGCCCCAGGAGGTAAAAGCCCTGTTGATTGAGTTCAACACTTCCGCCTTTGCCGCGGGTCAGCACGGTATGGCCAAGGAGCGATTCAAGCCGCTGCATCTGGAGCGATACCGCTGATTGGGTGCGCCCAACCCGGTCAGCAGCGCGCGTAAAACTCTTCTCTTCGGCAATGATGACGAAGCTGCGCAACACGTCGATGTCAAGTCCAAGGGGCAGTCCCATGCCCATGAGCTTTGCTCATTTGCCTCATTTGTGCAACTCGTTTCCCTTTTGGCTCGCTCAAGGGCAATTTCAAAACATCGAAAACAGGAGACTTGAAATGTACAAACTTAAAGCCGGCGAAATGAATGCTATTTCCAGCCTCGCAAATCTGATGGTCATGGCAAAGCGGTATAGGAGCGCTTTTGCTGATTGGCAGTCAGCACGCAGAAGTCAAAAGAACCTGTCAGGTCTAAGTGACAAGATTCTCTATGATATTGGTGAGCAGGATATCAGGCCTGGGATCGTCCATAACCCCAGCAAGATTTCACTTGAAGCGACGCTCAGTGATTTTCGAACCTATTATTAGCCCCACTGGAGAGCCTACCCGCCAGTGACGCTCATATGGCGCGAAACGGCGGGTTTGTTGTGGCGGCGGTCGATGATGAAATCATGGCCTTTGGGTTTGCGGCCAATGGCTTCGTCAATGGCGGCGCTCAGAAGTTCGTTGCCCTCCGAGGCGCGAAGGGGTGCCCGCAAATCGGCGGCATCCTCCTGGCCCAGGCACATGTAAAGCGTGCCTGTGCAGGTGAGCCTGACCCGGTTGCAGCTCTCGCAGAAATTATGGGTCAGGGGTGTGATGAAGCCAAGCCGCCCGCCCGTTTCCTTGACCTGAACATAGCGCGCGGGCCCGCCAGTCTTGTAGGGAATGTCCTCCAGCGTGAATTGCTCAAGCAATTGCGCCCTAACCACCGACAGCGGCAAGTATTGGTCCGTGCGGTCGCCGTCAATATCGCCAAGCGGCATCGTTTCTATGAACGTCAGGTCCAGTCCCTCGCCATGGCTCCAGCGGATCATGTCCGGCAGTTCGTGTTCATTCACGCCTTTCAGCGCTACCGCATTGATCTTTATGGCCAATCCTGCGGCCCGCGCGGCGCGGATGCCGTCTTTCACCTTGGCCAGTTCGCCCCACCTTGTGATCTGCTTGAACTTGGCGTCATCAAGCGTATCGACCGAAACATTGATCCGCCGCACCCCATGGGCCGCAAGTTCAGAAGCATACCTGGCCAGCTGGCTGCCATTGGTGGTGAGCGTCAATTCGTCCAATGCGCCCGAACGCAAATGCCGCCCCAGGTGTTCAACCAGAGACATGATGCCCTTGCGGACCAGCGGTTCCCCGCCCGTCAGCCTGATCTTGCGAACACCCTTGTCGATGAAGACCGAACACAGCCTGTCAAGCTCTTCCAGCGACAGCAAATCCCGCTTGGGCAGAAACGTCATGTCCTCCGCCATGCAGTAGACACAGCGAAAGTCGCAACGATCCGTCACGGAAACCCGCAGGTAGCTAACGTGGCGGCCAAAGGGGTCTATCAGGGCTGGATTGGTCATGTCGCTAATGTGGCGGTCCGGGTGGTCACGGTCAAGTCACGCTTTTGAGGCGGTCATGGCTGGGCAGAAACACAGTCAATAATCCAATGGCCGGAAGCACTGAGCAGAGCTGGTAAACAAAGGTGATGCTGGTTTGGTCAGCCAGCGCCCCCAAAGCCGCCGCACCAAATCCGCCAAAGCCAAAGGCGAAGCCAAAAAACAGGCCTGAAACCATGCCAACCCGACCAGGCAAAAGCTCCTGCCCATAGACGATGATGGCCGAAAAGGCGGAGGCGAGAATGAGGCCAATGGGAACGGTGAGCACCACCGTCCAGAACAAATTCGCGAAAGGTAGCAGCAGGGTGAAGGGCAGCGATCCCAATATGGAAAACCAGATCACGGCTTTTCGCCCGATGCGGTCGCCAATCGGCCCGCCGGCAAAGGTGCCAAACGCCACGGCGCCGAGGAAGATGAACAGGTAGATCTGGGCTTCTTTTACGCCCACATGGAAATGGTCGATGAGGTAAAACGCGTAGAAGCTGCCAAGGCTCGTCATATAAAGAAACTTCGAAAACATGAGCGCAATGAGGATTGCCAGCGAGATCGCGATCCGGCGCGAACTCAAGCCGTGGGAGACCTGAACCGGAGAGCGGAATGATTTCCGCTCCGCCAGATGCTCGCTATACCAGCGGCCAACCGCGCCAAGAATTGCGATGGCCCCAATGGCAATCGCGCCAAACCAGACAACGCTCATCTGCCCGCGCGGCAGCACAAACCACGCCACCAGCAACGGCCCGATCGCTGTTCCCACATTGCCGCCAACCTGGAACAGGGATTGCGCCATGCCGTAGCGCCCGCCCGATGCAAGCCTGGCCACGCGCGAAGACTCGGGATGAAATATGGCCGACCCCACCCCAATCGCCGCCGCCGCAACCAGCAGCCCGGTGAAAGATGAAGCCATGGCGAGAAGAATGATCCCAACCAGGGTGAAGGCCGGCGCCATCGGCAGCGAATAGGGCAGGGGCTTCCGGTCCGTGAAATGCCCAACCAGCGGCTGCAGGATCGAGGCCGTAACCTGAAACACCATCGTCAGCAGCCCGATCTGCCCAAATGTCAGCGCGTAGGAATCCCGCAGCACGGGATACATCGATAGCAAAACCGCCTGCAAAGTGTCATTGATCATATGGCAGGCCGCCACCGCCATCAGCACCGCGTAAACGGCGGCGCTGGCGGCGCGGGCATGATGTTTTTCAAGTGTCGCAGTCATTCTGCGTATCTAGCAATGTCCAGAAGTTAAAACCACAAGCACAGGCGCAAAGCTGCCACCTGAATTTGCTTTAGCCCGCCGCTTCCCCCAGCAGCCAAGCCTTGAACATCGCCACTTCGTCTGCGCGGCTTTCCCTGGGGTTGGCGGGTTCGGAGATGAAGTAGGCCCTTTCCTCTAAAACGGGCGTATCAAATAATTTCACCAACCGGCCTGCCTTGAGGTCGTCAGCAAGAATCGCCGTGGGCGCCAGTCCAACGCCCTGGCCTGCCAGGATTGCCGAATGCAGGAGATTGAATCCCTCATATAGCGGCCCCGGCAATGGGCCATCAATCTTTATGCCCGCCGCCTTGAACCACCTCGACCAGGGCCTGCGGTCAAAGTCATGCAGCAGCCCGCATTTCAGCAGACTGGCGGGCTCCTTCAGGCGCCCCGCTTGCTCCAGATAGAGCGCGCTGCAAACCGGATGGGACACGCCCTCCAGAAACTTCGTGGCGCCCGGCGGCGCTTGGCTCCATTCGCCATAGACAATCGCCAGGTCCACATCTTCAAAATCGATGGGTTGCTCGTAAATCGCATGCAGCAGCCTGACACCGATATTTGGGTGCGCCTTTTGAAAGGCCGGAAGCCGTGGGATGAGCCAGATCGTGGCGATGGAGGGAATGGCGGCGATCGTGAGGGTGGATTTGCCGTCGCTCTTGGCGATGCGCTGGCAGGCGGCATCCATAACGCCAAAGGCCTCGGCCAGCGATGCCGCAAGCTCAAGGCCTTTCGGCGTGGGCAGGGTTTGCCTGCCCTGTCGATCAAACAATGGCACGCCGAACCATTCTTCCAGCTGGCGAATCTGGTGGCTGACGGCGGACTGGGTCACATGCAATTCTTCCGCAGCCCTCGAAAAGCTGCCATGGCGGGCTGCGGTTTCAAAGCATTTGAGGGCGTTCAACGGTGGCAGGCGGGCCAAAGCAACTCCATGAAATTTATTCATGTATTATGTGATTGATCGTCTTTTGACACAAGCATTTATGTGGTCACAATCCGGCTTGCACATTGGAGGGCACAGATGTCTGTCAGCGCACGGCCGAGCCTGGTTGATTATCGAAACAACGGGAAACCACCCAAACCCATTTTCTCAGCGGCGGAAATGCAGCGCAGGCAGGACAACATCCGGGGCTGGATGGCGAAAAGCAGCGTCGATGCCTGTCTTTTCACATCGTACCACAACATCTGTTATCTCGCAGATTTCCTCTATTGCTATTTCGGCCGCAAATACGGCCTGGTGATCACGCAAAAATCTGCCACGACTGTGACAGCCGCAATTGATGGCGGCCAGCCCGCCAGGCGAACCTTTGGCGATAATGTCACCTACACTGATTGGTCCAGCGAAAATTATTTCACCGCAGTGCAAGGCCTTGTCAAGGGAGCCAAGCGCATCGGCATTGAATTCGATCATGTGAACATCGATTTCCGCAAGCAGTTGCAGGACGCTTTTCCGGGCGTGGAGTTCGTCGATGTGGCTGCCCCTTCCATGCGGATGCGGATGATCAAGTCGGCTGAGGAAATCAAGCACATCACCAGGATGACACGGATCGCCGATATCGGCGGCGCCGCCTGCGTGGAAGCGATTGCCGTTGGCGTGCCTGAGCATGAAGTAGCGCTCCACGCAACCCAAGCCATGGTGCGTGAGATCGCCAAGGTCTGGCCCCATGCAGAATTGATGGATACCTGGACATGGTTTCAATCCGGCATCAATACCGATGGCGCCCATAATCCGGTGACCAGCCGGAAAATCAGGAAGGGCGACATTCTCTCGCTTAATTGCTTCCCAATGGTGGCTGGTTACTACGTGGCGCTGGAACGCACATTGTTCGCCGAGACCGCCAGCAAAGAGCACATCAGGATGTGGGAAATGAATTGCCACGTCCATGATGTGGGCAAGAAACTGCTGGTGCCTGGCGCCAAGTGTTCGGACATCGCCAAATCATTGAATGATATCTACGCCCAGCATGGCCTGCTGAAATACCGCACCTTCGGCTACGGCCATTCCTTCGGTGTGCTGTGCCACTATTACGGCCGGGAAGGCGGCCTTGAACTCCGCGAGGACTGCGACACTGTGCTTGAATCTGGCATGGTGGTTTCCATGGAACCCATGATCATGATCCCCGAAGGCCAAAAGGGTGCTGGCGGCTACCGCGAGCATGATATTCTGGTGATCACCGAAAAAGGCAACCGCAACATCACGGGCTTCCCCTATGGGCCGGAGCATCTGATTGTGAAAGCCAAGGGCAGGAAAGCCAAAAAGAAGCATTGATTTCGCCGCTTCCTTTTTCCGCGCGACCGCATATGATGGCTGAAAAAAGGGGAGAGGCGATTTACCGATGACAACTGAAACGATGGTTCGTTTTGCCAAGGTTCAGAAGAGCTATGATGGCGAAACACTGGTTGTCAAAGACTTGAATCTGGATATCGCCAAGGGCGAGTTTCTCACCATGCTTGGCCCCTCGGGGTCAGGCAAAACCACAACACTGATGATGCTGGCGGGCTTTGAGCCAGCGACCCACGGCGAGATTTATGTGAAGGGTGTGCCGATCAACAACACTCCGCCGCACAAGCGCGGCATCGGCATGGTGTTTCAAAACTATGCGTTGTTCCCCCACATGACGGTTGCCGAGAACCTCGCCTTCCCATTGCAGGTGCGCAATCTTGGCAAGGCCGAAATTGAGGATCGCGTTAAGAAGATCCTGAAACTGGTGGAGCTTCCCGGCATGGCCAGCCGCAGGCCGGGCCAGCTTTCCGGCGGCCAGCAACAGCGCGTGGCGGTTGCCCGCGCCCTCGTGTTTGAACCCGATCTGGTGCTGATGGATGAGCCCCTGGGCGCGCTCGACAAGCAATTGCGTGAGCAGATGCAATATGAAATCAAGCACATTCATGAGCGCCTTGGTGTGACCATTGTTTACGTAACCCACGACCAGGCTGAAGCCCTCACCATGTCCAACCGCATTGCTGTTTTCAATGATGGCGTGGTGCAACAGCTTTCAACCCCGGACGAACTCTATGAACGGCCGCAAAATTCCTTCGTGGCGCAGTTCATCGGCGAAAACAACAAGCTGAAGGGCGTGATCACCAGCAGTGGCGGCGATGGCATCGCCACCGTGAAGCTTGACTCGAATGATATCGTGCAGGCGCTCGCGGTGAACGTCGGCAAGAAGGGCGAGCGCACGCTGCTCTCCATCAGGCCGGAGCGTGTCGAGATAAATCCGCAGGCCAAGAATGTTGACGTCATCTTGAAAGGCAAAATCGCTGAGCTGATCTATTTGGGCGACCATATTCGCGCCAGGCTTGAAGTTGCCGGTCACCACAACTTCATAGTCAAAGTGCCAAACAAATCCCGCGCGGAAGGCATCGCGCAGGGGAAAACCGTCAATGTGGGGTGGTCGGTCAAGGATTGCCGCGCCCTCGACTACATCGAATTGCATCACTGACGGGAGGATAACTGCGATGCGACGCGCCGCAAAATGGAGAACGCGTGTCGCCGCTGCGGCTGCCTTCGTGCTGATGTTGGGCGCGCCGTCGCCAATTCTCCATGCGGGCAATGATGAAGTCGATCTGGCCCTCGTGCTCGCCGTGGATTGTTCGTTCAGTGTCGATCACAATGAGTTCGCGCTGCAAATGCAGGGCTTGGGCCGGGCCTTCCAGCGTGCCGATGTGAAGCGGGCGATACGTCAAGGCCCGCTGCAGCGCATAGCCGTGAGCGTGGTGCAGTGGTCCGATGAGGGCAACCAGATGGTCGTCATGCCGTGGACCGTGGTCTCCACTGACGAAGAAACCCAAAGCATTGGCGAAAGCTTGCAAAGCATACCGCGATTGCTGGCTGAGGGCGGCACCTCAATTTCAAGCGCGCTGCTTTACGCGGCGGTCCATCTTGACTCAGCGCCAGTTTCCACGCGCCGCGTGATAGACCTCTCGTCAGATGGCCGCAACAATGTGGGCCCGCCGGTCAACGCGGTGCGCGACCGCCTGGTCGGGCAGGGCATCACCATTAACGGGCTGGCCATCATTAACGAATGGCCAACGCTTGACATCTATCTCGAAAGGCAGGTCGTCGGCGGCCCCGGAAATTTCGTTGTCGTGGCGCAAGACTACAACGCCTACGCGGACGCGATTTTCATCAAGCTGCTGAGGGAAATCACCGGACCGGGGATTTCTTGACAGACGTGAAAAAGCTTCACGCTTGACCCGGCAATTTCAGGCACTTATGCGAAGCTGGAGCTCACCTGCCGGAATCACCGCATGCAATCCTTTACGCTTTCGCGACCCCCTGAAATCATATTTGGAGCTGGAAAACTTTCCGAGCTTGGCGCCAGGGTTGCGCAATACGCAGGGCAGGGTGCCGCCGTTCTCGTCGTCGCTGATCCAATGCTGGCCACTCTCGGAATTACCGGGCGCGCCCAGAAAATTCTCACCGGCGCGGGTTTCAACGCGCAGGTTTTTGATGGCTTGAAGGGCGAACCAAAACTGGCCGACATCGATACCGCCACAAAATTGGCGCGCGCAATGGAGGCAAAAGCCATCGTTGGCATTGGCGGTGGCTCCGCTCTCGACATGGCGAAGCTTGTGGCAGCCTGCGCCGCCTCGGGCCTCAGCGCACAGGCCTATCAACTATGTGAAACGCCGCTGCCCAAGAATGCGCTGCCGCTCATCGCCGTTCCGACAACGGCGGGAACCGGATCAGAAGTGACGCGCACATCGGTTTTCGCCAATGCGGCGAAAATAAAGGTGTGGGCCTGGGGCGAGGAAATCAAGCCGCGCGCGGCCATCCTCGATCCCGAATTGACGGTCGCTGTTCCGCCACAAGTCACCGCTGCCACAGGCCTTGATGCCCTGGTTCATGCCATCGAAGCCGCGACCAACAGGCACCGCACGGACGGCAATGATCTCTACGCGCTGAAGGCCGTTTCATTGATCACGGAAAATCTAGAGAGGGCGATCAACACCCCGGACAATCTGGAGGCTCGCGGGGCTATGCTGCTCGGCTCATGCTACCCCGGCATTGCGATCGACAACTGCGGAACCGCCCTGGCCCACAACATTTCCCACGCCCTGG
>JANMHO010000289.1:0-5616 GCA_031375195.1 Rhodobiaceae bacterium | reverse complement strand
CCCGAGCCCCCGATGATGGTTACAATTTTGTCTGAGTTCACGAAACCTGATCCAATGCTGCAAAATTTTCACGCCGCTTTTAGCCCGTGGTGAAGCAGATTGCAAAGAGGCGAGTTTCAAATCGGCCAGTTCGCCCGCTGTCTCAGCCCTGCAAAGAGCGCGAAAAGCTGGACCGGGCTGTCAATGTGCTGCGGGTTGTCCGACTGCCTGGGCAGCTTCAAGTTCGCGGCAATCCTTGCATTGACAATCCCTCGCCACGCCCTCTAAGAGACACGCCGTTGCCCTGATGGCGGAATTGGTAGACGCACTAGTTTCAGGTACTAGCGATGAAAGTCGTGGAGGTTCGAGTCCTCTTCAGGGCACCACTTTCCGCCTTGCAGGCCAGGCGCGGTGCAAGCCGTGTGGAGACAGAGTGAGCGGGCCCTGTTCGGCTTGATACGTGGGGCGAAAACAGGCCTGCCGCCAATATGCCGGAACCACGGAAGCTTCCCAAAGCCGCTGCCCAAGCCTTGAGTATTCGTTTCCAGTCTTGTATGGCTCAATTTTTCGAGTGAGCAAGGATGAGTCTGTCCAATGGCCATAAAGCTGTACAAAGGTGACTTGCCCACAGGCGTCGATTTTGGTTCGGCGGTTGCCGTCGATACGGAAACCCTGGGTCTTCTGCCGCACCGGGACAAATTGTGCCTGGTTCAGCTTTCTGCCGGTGATGGCAACGCCCATCTGGTCCAAATCGACCGCGGCACCTATGACGCGCCTAATCTCAAAGCCCTGCTCTCCGATCCGAAGGTGATCAAGATTTTCCATTTCGCCCGCTTCGATGTGGCCGTCCTCAGGCAGTATCTTCAAGTCGACACATTCCCGCTCTATTGCACCAAGCTGGCATCGAAACTGACCCGAACCTATACCGACAGGCACGGACTCAAGGACCTGGTGAAAGAACTGCTTGGCATCGACCTCAATAAACAGCAGCAGAGCTCCGACTGGGGTGCCCATGTCCTGAGCGATGCGCAGAAACAATACGCGGCCGAGGATGTGCTGTATCTCCATGAGTTGAAGGCGAGGCTGGACAAAATGCTGGAGCGCGAAGGCAGGAGCGGGCTTGCCAAGGCGTGTTTTGATTTTGTGCCCACGCGCGCAAGCCTGGACCTTGCCGGGTGGACCGAAGAAGATGTCTTCGCACATTGAAACCGATAGGCTGCTGCAAGCCGCGGCGCGCCGGGCCAGGCTGGCCCCTGTTCTGAGCAAAATATCCATTGCGATTGCCTTGGGTATTGTCGGCGTCTTTCTTTACCAGTCGGGTCTGGTCGAAGCGTTGATGCCAAGAAACAAGCCAGCTCCCCTGACCGTTGAAAAACCCGAGCAGATCACCGGGCAGTCCTCCAGGCTCGCTGGTTTTGACAAGGAAAATCAGCCCTATGAATTGACGGCCAAAAAAGGCTTTCAGGACAAGGACAAGCCCAACCTGGTTCACATGGAAGGAATTGCCGGCTCATTCAAGAAAAAATCCGGCCGCGCCTTTCTGCTCTCGTCCAATACCGGCCTCTATGATTCGAAGCTCAAGGAAATGGATATGGTAGGCCATGTCAAAATTGAGCAGCCCGGAAAGTTCACCGCCGTGATGGAAAAGGCCCGCGTCAGCATTGAGCAGAAGGACTTGGCTTCAGACGTGCCCGTGACCGTTGAGTTCGAATCGGGGAGGCTCACCGCGGGCGGCATCAGAATCAGCCAGAATGGACGAAACGTACTGTTCATAAAAGGCGTGAAAGCGCGTTTTGAACCAAAAGAAAACAAGGGAGGCCGAGGCCAATGATCAGTAGATTTTTTTTTCCAGCGCTGGTTTTGTCGGTGCTGTTCCTGCCGCAGCAAAATGCCCTTGCCCAGCAGGCGCCCGTCGATATCGAAGCCAATGAAATGGAAATTATCGACGCCGACAAACGCGCTATTTTTCGTGGGCAGGTGGATGCGACGCGCAATGGCGACCACATCAAGAGTGATGAAATGATTGTGGACTATTCCGAGGTGAAACAGGCCGACGGCACCAGCAAGTCGCAAGTGAGCAGGCTGGATGCGAATGGCCATGTCACCATCACCACTGGCAAGCAGGTCATCACTGGGAACTGGGCCAAATTGGATGTCTTGACCGACAAACTTGAAGTGGGCGGTGATGTCAAGCTGGTCGAAGGCAAAACCATATTGCGCGGGCCAAAGCTCTTTGTTGAGCTGAAAACCAAAAGAATTGTCATGTCGGGCGGCCGCGTCAAGGGCAGTTTTGTTCCGAAATGACGGCATTCATGCAATATTAAGACAAATAGGCGGTAATAAGTGAAGCAGAACGGTGAAGTTGGACGAGGTCTTGGTCCGGAAAGGGCGAAGTTCGCTCCCCCCCGGACCAGGATTGCGGATTTCCGGGAATATTCACCCCGGGGAAAAGTGACGTCTCAACCGGAGCCTGCGCGCGAGGGAATTGTCGCCCACATGCTCGCCAAGAGCTATAAGCGAAGGCCCGTTGTGCGCGGTGTGACGCTCACTGTGAGGCGTGGTGAAGCCGTAGGTCTTCTCGGACCCAATGGCGCTGGCAAAACGACGGTGTTCTACATGATCACCGGCCTGATTGCCGCCGACCAGGGAACGATCAGTCTTGACGGGGCAGACATAACCCATCTGCCAATGTACCAGCGCGCCAGGCTGGGCATTGGCTACCTGCCCCAGGAAAGTTCGATCTTCCGGGGGCTGACGGTTGAAGATAATATACGCGCCGTGCTTGAGCTCGTCGAGCCCGGGAGATCACGGCGCGAAAGTGTGTTGCGTGAGTTGCTTGATGAGTTCTCGATTACCCACATACGGCATTCGCCGGCTGTTTCACTATCTGGCGGAGAGCGTCGCCGGGTGGAAATCGCCCGCGCCCTCGCAGCCAACCCCAAATTCATGCTCCTCGACGAGCCCTTCGCCGGAATTGACCCGATTGCAATCGGTGATATTCGCAACCTGGTGCGACAGCTCACCGCTCGGGGAATCGGGGTGCTTATTACGGATCACAATGTGCGAGAAACCCTCGAGCTCATTGACCGCGCCCTCATCATCCATGAAGGCCAGGTCCTGACCGAAGGCACGCCCAATGAAATCGTCAACAATCCGGACGTGCGCCGCCATTATCTGGGCGAAGAATTTTCCTTGTAAGGTGAGTGACCGCGCATGGCTTTGATGCAGCGAATGGATTTGCGCCAGGGCCAGTCGCTGGTCATGACGCCCCAGTTGCAGCAGGCCATCAAGCTGCTGCAAATGTCCAATCTTGAGTTGCAGGCTTATGTTGAGGGCGAGCTTGAGCGGAATCCGTTGCTTGAACGCGATGAGCGCGGTGAGGTGGCAAAATCCGATCAGCCCGAACAAGCCTCTGGCGACACAGACACGGTCGCAGGTCTCAGCGCCAATGAGTCCAACGAAGACCGCCTTCGCACCCTCGATACCGATCTGGAAAATGTTTACACCCACGAGGCGCGCGCCGACGCCAGCAGCCGTGACACGCCTGCTCCCACTGAGTCTGGCTGGGCATCGCTGCGCACGTCCAGCGGCGTTTCACTCGACAGTGATGAGTATGATTTCAGCTCGACCCTCACCAGGGCTGAAACCCTGGGCGAGCATCTGACTGACCAGCTCAACCTGAATATACTTGAGCCGTCCGATCGCATCATTGGCCAAAACCTTATTGGCATGGTGAACGAGGCGGGCTATCTGACTTCAAATCCCGCCGATATTGCGGAGTATCTCGGAACGTCCGCCGGCCATGTCGTCCGTGTGCTGATGGTTCTCAAGACGTTTGATCCCGTGGGGGTGTTTGCGGCCAATCTCGAAGAATGCCTCGCCCTGCAGTTGCGTGAGCGCGACCGTTTTGATCCCGTCATGGAAACGCTCGTTGCCAACTTGCATCTTGTCGCCAAGCGCGATTTTGCGGCCCTGAGGAACCTTTGCAAGGTCGATCTCGACGACATCAAGGACATGATAGCCGAGCTCAAGCACCTCAACCCAAAGCCCGGCCACGCCTTTGGCTCCGAACCTGTGCAGCCCGTGGTGCCTGATGTTTTTGTGCGCGCCGCGCAGGATGGCACCTGGACTGTTGAGCTCAACAATGAAACCCTGCCAAAAGTTTTGTTCAACAATCAGTATCTCAGCAAGGTCTCGCGAACCGCATCGCGCGAGGAGGACAAGAACTATCTCAGCGAATGCCAGGCCAACGCCACCTGGCTGATCAAGAGCCTCGACCAGCGCGCCAGGACAATTCTGAAAGTAGCCCGCGAAATCGTGCGCCAGCAGGACGCATTCCTGGTTTTGGGCGTGCAACACCTCAGGCCAATCAATTTGAAAACCGTGGCCGACGCCATCGAAATGCACGAATCAACTGTGAGCCGGGTGACCTCCAACAAATATATCGCAACACCGCGCGGCACCTATGAACTGAAATATTTTTTTACCACCGCCATAGCCTCCTCAACGCTGGGCGGCGACAGCCATTCCGCCGAATCCGTGCGCCAGCGCATCAAGGAAATGATCGCCGCCGAGGCTCCGGCAAGCATCCTGTCAGACGATGCGATTGTGGAAATTCTCAAGCGGGAGGGCATTGAAATTGCCCGCAGAACCGTTGCTAAATATAGGGAATCGCTAAATATTCAATCTTCAATCCAGCGCCGCAGAATGGCCCGCTCGGAGAGCCGCCAGGACAATTGACTTCCCTCCGGCGCGCGGCTAGTTTCCGCCGCGATTTAAGCATCGCTTTGCAGGCGCGGATTTCCACCGGGGATCATTTCAAGTAAGTTGACGTTAGCATTTCGCGCGCCCATGTCGTATAAGGGGAGCGGCGGAGAAGGATATTCGCAAGCCATGCAGATTAAGATAACCGGCAAGAACCTCGATATCGGCGAAGCACTCAGAACCCACGTGCATGAGCGTCTCGGGCAATTCAGGCAGAAATATTTTGATGGCACGGTTCATGCCCACGTGACGCTGGAAAAGCAGCGCTCAAGTTTTCATGCGGATTGCAGCCTGCATCTGGCCACCGGCCTGATTTTGCAGGCCCACGGCTCCGCCCAAGACGCGTTCCCAAGTTTCGATGCCGCAGCCCAGCATCTCGAAAAGCAGCTCAAGCGTTACAAGCAGCGCCTCAAGGATCATCACAAGGACCGCCGCGAACCGGTGCGCCAGACTGAAGCTGCCAGCTATGTCATTCAGGCAAGCTCCGAAGACAGTGAGGAGCCGGCAGGCCTCAATCCGGTGGTGATCGCCGAGAGCCTGACAAGCGTGCCCGAGCTTTCTGTTGGCGAAGCCGTCATGCAGCTTGAGATTTCCAGTGTGCCTTTCGTTTTGTTCAGGAACAGCAAGGGCGGCCAAACCAGTGTTGTCTATCGCCGCAGCGACGGCAACATCGGCTGGGTAGAACCCCGGTCTGCTGCCTAGGTGGAAGTGAGCGATGACAAATCTTTCTGATATCATTGACGCCCGCTCCATATTGCCAGCCGTGAAAGCGCAAAGCAAAAAGCAGCTGCTGCAGGAGCTTTCGCAACCCCTGGCGAAACTCGTGGCCGTTGATCACCGGATTATTTTTGAAACCCTGCTGACGCGCGAAAA
>JANMHO010000237.1:0-2275 GCA_031375195.1 Rhodobiaceae bacterium | reverse complement strand
CAATGTTGAATTCTTGCTGGCATTGGCATTGAAGCTCAATGGCGCTCCACTTATCACGGCCCTTGCCGCCGATACGGATGGGGTTGATGGCGGGCGCGAGGTGGCTGGCGCCTTTATCATGTCTGATACGCTGGCCCGGGCTCGCGCATTGGGCATTGACCCTTCGGCTTCGCTCTCCAATAATGATGGCCATGGATTTTTTGAAGCGCTGGGCGACCAGATCATAACCGGGCCGACACTCACAAACGTCAATGACTTTCGCGCAATTCTTATTGCATAGGAACACAGATGACCACACGGACCTATTACGCGCCCCATGGCGGGCACCCCGGCCAAACCACTTTGCTGACGGACCGCGCGGCTTTTACGGAGGCTTACGCGTTCATTCCCAAGGGTGTGATGCGCGATATTGTGACCAGCTATTTTCCCCATTGGGAGAAAACGCGGGCTTGGATCATTGCGCGGCCATTGTCGGGGTTTGCGGAGACGTTTTCGCAATACATCATGGAGGTTGGCCCCGGTGGCGGCAGTGACAAGCCGGAACCTGATAACGGCGCGGAAGGTGTCTTGTTTGTGGTGGAAGGAAGTTTGAATCTTTCGCTCTTGGGCAAGGACCACAGCATGCAACCCGGCGGCTATGCGTTCATTCCGCCGGGGGCCAGGTGGAGTATCAAAAACGCCAGTCAAAGCGTTGCGCGTTTTCACTGGATACGCAAGGCCTATGAGGCTGTGGATGGAATTTCCATGCCGGAAGCCTTTGTAACGAATGAGAAAGATATCGCATTGGAAGCGATGCCGGGCACGAATGGCGTTTGGGCCTCGACGCGGTTTGTCGCTTCAGATGATCTGCGCCACGACATGCATGTGAACATCGTGACATTCGAGCCCGGTGGCGTTATCCCATTTATGGAGACCCATGTGATGGAGCACGGGCTTTATGTGCTCGAAGGCAAGGCGGTTTACCGGCTCAATCAGGATTGGGTGGAAGTTGAAGCGGGCGATTTCATGTGGCTCCGGGCGTTTTGCCCGCAGGCCTGCTATGCGGGCGGCCCGGGCAGATTCCGCTATCTGCTCTACAAGGATGTGAATCGCCACGCAAAGCTTCGCCGATGACTGCGCTGAAACCAGAGCCGCTGACCAAAACGTCCTTTGCGCCCTTTGGCGATGTGGTGGAGATGGATGGGGCTGAACATTTCACGATCAACCAGGGTTTTGCGGAACGCTTCACCAATCTGGCCAATGTGGATATTGGCAGCGAGGGTGGCCTGGTCAATATCAGTGTTGTGGCAGCAAAGCCCCGCCCAAGGCCCATTGCCTTGCAGGTGATGGAGCGCCACCCGCTGGGCAGCCAGATTTTTTATCCACTGCAGGACAGGCCTTGGCTTGTGGTTGTCTGTGGCGATCCATCGGATATCAAGAGTTACAGGGCTTTCATGGCAACTGGCCGGCAGGGCGTAAATTATGCCCGAAACACCTGGCATCACCCATTGCTGGTGCTGGATGCTGATAGCCGGTTTTTAGTGGTTGACCGGCAGGGGCCGGGGAATAATCTGGAAGAAATAAATCTGGGAGAGACATATGCTCAAATCGCTTGATCCGTTGCTGAATGCCGATGTGCTCTATGCGCTGCGGGCGATGGGGCATGGGGACGATCTCATCATTTGTGATACAAATTTTCCGGCGGATTCGGTGGCGCGGCAAACGGTGCTGGGCAAGCTGCTGCGCATTGATGGTGTCAGCTCGGCGCGGGCTGCCCGGGCGATATTGTCGGTGATGCCACTGGACAGTTTTGTGGAGAAGCCTGCGGGCCGCATGGAAGTTGTGGGCAAGCCCACCGAAGTTTTGCCAGTGATGACGGAAGTTCAGGCGGAAATCGACAAGGCCGAAGGGCGTTCGTGGCCCATGGGTTCGATTGAGCGGTTTGCGTTTTATGATCTGGCGAAGAAGTCCTATTGCGTGATTGCGACCGGTGAAACCCGCTTCTACGGCTGCTTTGTTTTCAAGAAGGGCGTCATTCCTCCGGCTGCCGCATGATAAAGCCCCGCATTGCCATTCTTGGAATTTTCGTGGCGGACTTGGCGTTTCGCGCCAAGCGATTGCCGGTGATGGGCGAGACGCTCATGGGCCAGGGCTTTGCCATGGGGCCGGGCGGCAAGGGCTCCAACCAATCCGTTGCGGCGGCGCGGGCTGGCGGAAACGTTTCGTTCATCACCAAGATTGGCCGCGATTCATTTGGCGATATTGCGCTCAAGACCTGGAGCGCGGACGGGGTTGA
>JANMHO010000224.1:0-6379 GCA_031375195.1 Rhodobiaceae bacterium | reverse complement strand
GCCGGAATTTATGTTGCCCATGATGTGGTCTTTCACCTGGGCGTAGAGGGGCTGCATGATGTTCATGGGAGCTGGCCCCGCGCCACCTGGCCATTTCTGATGACGGCTTTCAGGGAATTGAAGCCCAGGGGGTAACTCAAGTCGCCGGGGCGTTCGACGTCCCACAGGGCGAGATCGGCCCTTTGACCAACGGCGATGGTGCCGCGATCAGCAAGGCCGAGGGCGCGGGCGGCGTTGGCGGTGGTTCCAAGGAGGGCCTCTTCCGGTGTGAGGCCGAACAGGACGCAGGCCATGTTCATGGTGGTGAGGATGGAGTGGACTGGCGAGGAGCCGGGGTTCAAGTCCGTTGCGATGGCGATGGGAACCTTGTGCTGGCGGAGTTCGACCACGGGCGGGGCCTGCTTTTCGCGGAGATAGTAGTAAGCGCCAGGCAGGAGAACCGCGACCGTGCCGGAAGCCGCAATAGATTCGACTCCTTCCCTATCGAGGTATTCGATGTGATCGACGGACATGGCGCCATATCTGGCAGCGAGTTTCGCGCCGCCGAGATTTGAGAGCTGCTCGGCGTGGAGCTTGATGGGGAGTTTGAGGGATTTGGCAGCCTTGAAAACACTTTCGGTTTCATCGACGGAAAAGGCGATGTCTTCGCAGAATGCGTCCACGGCATCGACCAGGCCTTCGGCGGCGGCTTGGCAAAGCGCCCCATTACAGACTAAATCCAAGTATTCACTGTGGTTTTCCTTGAATTCCGGGGGAAATGTGTGGGCGCCGAGGAAGGTGGTTTTGACATCGACGGGGCGAAGTGTGGCGAGCTTGCGGGCGACGCGGAGCATTTTCAGTTCGGTCTCGACATCGAGGCCATAGCCGGATTTAATTTCGATGGTGGTGACGCCTTCAGCCAATATGGAGTCGAGTCGCTTCAATGCGGATTTCAGAAGCTCGGCTTCCGAGGTTTCGCGGGTGGCACGCACGGTGGACATGATGCCACCGCCTGCCTTGGCAATATCCGCATAAGCCACGCCATTGAGGCGCTTTTCAAATTCATGGGCGCGATTGCCGCCATAGACCAGATGGGTGTGGCAATCGATGAGGCCGGGGGTGAGCAGCTTGCCGCCGCAATCATGGACGGCTTTTGCCGTCGGCGCCGCATTGGCCGGGCCGACCCACTCGATCATTCCGTGTTGAGTCAATACACTGCCATTCTCAATCGGGCCATAGCCGTTGATCATGGTAGCGATTCGAACATTTGTGAGAAGCACGGTTTTATCCACTTGTATAAGGTTGTATATACAGTATAGTTGATTCATGACACAAAGCAAGTTTCGTTTCACATCGGCGCTGACATCGGACGGGTGGCGGCAGGATGTTGCTGTCACCGTTGACCGCACGGGGATGATCGAGAGCGTTGTGAGCGGCGGCAGGGATGGAACGCTGATCGCGGGTGCTGCCATTCCGGCGATCGCCAATGTTCACTCCCATGCGCATCAGCGCCTGATGATTGGCCTGGCGGAGCGCGCGGGGCCCGGAGCTGACAGTTTCTGGACGTGGCGCGAGGCGATGTATGGCTTTGCGCTCACGCTTTCGCCCGATGATCTCGAAGCCGTGGCGGCCCAGGCCTATGTGGAAATGCTGAAGGCGGGCTATTCCTGCGTGGGGGAGTTTCAATATCTGCATCACCAGCCTGATGGCTCGCCCTATGATGAGCCGGCTGAAATGTCGCTGCGGTGTGTTTCCGCCGCTGAACAGGCGGGCATTGGGATTACCCTGTTGCCGACGCTCTATCATTACGGTGGTTTTGGCGGGCAGGCGGCGGACGGGGGGCAGCGGCGCTTTGTGAACACTGCGGACCGGTTTCTTGAGATTTATGAGACGCTGAACAAGGTTTGCGGAGCGAATGGGCTGCGGCGGCTTGGCATTTCGCCCCACAGCTTGCGGGCGGTGACGCCTGAATTGCTTGCGGCGGTTTTGAATGGCATTGAAAAGACCAGCCGTGTCCATATTCATGTTGCCGAGCAGGCCCGCGAGGTTGATGAGTGTTTGGCATGGTGTGGCAAGCGGCCGGTTGAACTCTTGCTGGAAAAGTTTGATGTGTCAGGGAGATGGTGCGCTATTCATGCGACGCATATGACGAAAGAGGAAACTTCAGGGTTAGCCAAATCAGGGGTCGTTGCCGGATTGTGCCCGACAACCGAAGCCAATCTGGGCGATGGCATTTTTCCGGCGGTGGATTTCATGAAACAGGGTGGGGCTGTCGCGATTGGCAGCGACAGCCATATTTCGATTTCGGCAGCGGAAGAGCTGCGCCAGCTCGAATATTCGCAGCGTCTGCGTGATTTGACGCGCAATGCGCTTTCCACTGGCGCCGGGGCGTCGACCGGGCGCAGTCTTTTTGACGCGGCGCTGCGCGGCGGAGCGGCATGCCTTGACCAGTCTGCGGGCGCTATTTCTGCGGGAAAGCGCTGTGACATCGCCGTGCTTGATGTTGATCATCCAGCATTGATTGGAAGGCAAGGCGATCAATTACTCGACACGTGGATATTTTCAGCGGGTAATGCGGCAGTGAGAGACATGATCGTAGCAGGCCGCCATGTGGTCAAGGATCGGCATCATGCGGATGAAGCGCAAATTTTGAAGAGATTTACGGAAACAGCAAGGCGGTTGGCATGAACATCACCATTGGCGAAACCAGCTTGACGCTTGATCACGCCCGGGCTGCCTTGGCTGGGCCCATCGCTGTTTCGCTGTCGGCCAACGCGAAGGCCTTGATTGCGAAAAGCGCTGAAACCGTGGCGCGGCTATTGCAAACGGGTGATGCCATTTATGGCGTGAACACCGGATTTGGAAAATTGGCGAAGACGCGGATTGCCAATGATGACCTCTCCAAGCTTCAGGTCAATATTGTGCGCTCCCATGCGGCGGGTGTGGGGGCGCCGCTTGATGCGGGCGTCACACGGCTCATCCTGCTGCTCAAGATCAACGCGCTCTCGCAGGGGGCTTCGGGCATATCAACCAGCGCCATGGAAACTTTGGCGGGCCTGCTCAACGCCGATGTTCTGCCGGTCATTCCGGGTCAGGGCTCGGTTGGGGCGTCCGGTGATCTGGCGCCGCTAGCGCACCTCAGCCTGGTGCTGCTGGGCGAGGGCGAGGTTTCCCACAAGGGCAAGCGCCTGAGCGGCATGCAGGGGTTGAAAGTCGCAGGCGCGCAGGCCGTGGCGCTGGGCCCCAAGGAAGGATTGGCGCTTCTCAATGGCACCCAGGTTTCAACGGCGCTGGCGCTTTCCGGCCTGATCGCCGCAGAGCGGAACGCGGCGGCGGCCATATTGGCGGGCGCTCTTTCGGTTGACGCGGTGATGGGGTCTGACACGCCGTTTGATCCCCGCATCCATGCGCTGCGGCCGCATCCGGGCCAGGTTCTGGCGGCTTCGCATTACCGCCGCCTGCTTTCCGGCAGCGCCATTAGGGCCTCGCATCTCGTTGATGATGAGCGGGTGCAGGATCCCTATTCTTTCCGCTGCCAGCCGCAGGTGATGGGGGCGTGCCTTGATATTCTGGCCAATGGCGCGCGCACGCTGGTGATCGAGGCCAATGGGGTTTCCGACAATCCTCTGGTGTTCGCCGAGGATGGCGCGGTTTTGTCAGGCGGGAATTTTCATGCGGAGCCGGTGGCTTTCGCCGCCGACATCATCGCAATGGCGGTGGCCGAAATGAGCTCGCTTTCCGAGCGGCGCATCGCGGCCCTGATTGACACTTCCATTTCATTGCTGCCGCCATTTCTCATCCGCAACCCGGGCTTGAATTCAGGCTTCATGATTCCGCAATGCACGGCGGCGGCGCTGATGAGCGAGAACAAGCAGATGTCGCACCCGGCATCGGTTGATTCAGCGCCCACATCGGCCAATCAGGAAGACCATGTGAGCATGGCAACCCATGGCGCGCGGCGGCTGGGCCCCATGAATGCCAATCTTTCCCGCATCATCGCCATTGAACTGATGGCCGCGGCTGAAGGGATCGATTTCAGGCGGCCGCTCACATCATCCGCGGCGCTTGAGCAGGCCCATGAGATCATCCGCGCCAAAGCCGCTTCGCGCGAGGAGGACCGGGAATTTTCCAGCGATATTGAAGCGGTGGCCCAGATGATTGAAGGCGGCGTATTTGAAGAGCTGGTTCCGGGGCTGCTGCGCGATTTGCCATGAGCGTGCTTGACCATCCGTGGGCGGCACTGGAGTTTGCCGCCGCAACCTGGCCGGAGGAAGACGCGCTGGTGTTTCCGCATCAGGAACAACGATTGAGTTTTTCGCAGTGGCGCGCGCGGGCGGCGGAATGGGCCGGAACGCTTGCGAGCGCAGGCGTGACGCCTGGGCAGCATGTGGCGCTGCTGGCGGAAAACCGCATCGAGTGGCCCATCGCGCAGATGGCTTGCGCGGTGATGGGGGCGGTGTTCGCGCCGCTCAATTCACACTATCGCAGGGATGACCTCGCCTATGCCCTGAAGCAGTCCAACGCGGTTGCGTTGATTTGCCCGCAGCGGTTTCGGGGCAATCCCTATCTGGAAAATGTCGCGGCCTTGAGGCCGGAACTGCCGGATCTGAAACAGGTGTTTTGCCTCGACCAAATGCCGGACCGCCAGATTTCCTCCGCTGCCCCTCTCCACAGGGAGATGGGAGAGAATCCTGTCGCGGCGCTGCTCTATACGTCCGGTACGACGGGATTTCCCAAGGGCGCGCTTTTATCGCACCGCGCCATGATGATGAACGCGCGGGGCGCAGCGGACCGGCTGGGCCTGACCGCGGGGGACCGCTGGACGTCGATCATTCCGCTGTTTCATTGCGCGGGCTGCATCCTGAATATTCTGGGTTGCCTGCAGAAGGGCGCTGCCTATGTGGGGGTGCCGAGCTTTGATGCGGAAAATATGTTCCGGGTCATTCAAAGCGAACACTGCACGTTTCTGTCGGGGGTGCCTACGTCCTATCTTGCCATGCTGGATCATCCGGCGCGGAAAGACTATGACCTTTCGAGTTTGCGGGCGGGGAGCTGCGGCGGGGCCGATGCCAATCCGGACATCTTGCGGCGTTGCGCTGAAGAGTTTCCAATGCCGGGCCTTTCACAGGTTTATGGCCAGACCGAGGGGGCAACACTTTTTGCGTGCCCTGATGCGGGCGATCTCCTGCGATTTGAGACTTCGGGCAAGGCGTTGCCGGGCTACGAATTGCGAGTTGTAGAGCCCGAGAGCCTTGCGGAGATGCCGCGCGGCGGGATTGGCGAAATTCAGGCGCGGGGGCCCATGGTGATGGAAGGCTATTATCAAATGCCGGAAGCCACCGCTGAGACCATTTTGCCCGGCGGATGGCTCCGCACGGGCGACCTGGGATATTTGCGCGGCGATGACCGGCTGGTGATCGCGGGCGGGCGGTTGCGCGACATGATCATCCGGGGCGGGGAAAATATTTATCCGGCGGAAATTGAGAATATCCTGGCTGGGCATGAAGCGGTTGCGGGGGTCGCGGTGTTTGGCGTGAGAGATGACTATTATGGCGAGGTTGTCGCGGCCGCCATCAGGCTCCGTCGTGAAATTCAGGCGGCGGAACTGGCCGCGTCATGCGAGGGACGGATTGCGAAGTTCAAGGTTCCGACACGGTTTTACCGCGTGGATGCATTTCCGCTCACGGCATCAGGGAAAGTGCGAAAAGTTGAATTGCGCGACATGGCCGCCGGGGGAGCGCTTGAGGTTTTGGAATGACGCTCACATTCTGGTTTGATGTGCATTCGCCGTGGAGCTATCTGGCGGCGCACCGGATTGGCGATCTTGCAAGAAAGCACGACTGCGAATTGCTGTGGCGGCCCCTGCATCTGCCGAGCCTGCAGCAGCGGATTGGCGGCCGGAAACCGCTGGAGGAAAATCCGGCTTTTGTGCGCTGGTACAGCCAAGACGCGCAGGATTGGGCCGCCTTGCAGAATCTTCCGCTGATTTTTCATCCGCAGTACCCGCTCCGCAATTCAAGGGCTTTGCGCGCCTGTCTCTATGCGGCTGATCAGGGCCAGGCGGAGGCCTTTGTGAAACTCGTCATGCGGAAATACTGGTCGGAGGCGGGTGACATATCTGATCTGGCACAGCTTGGAATTTGGGGCGCGGCGTGCGGGCTGGACGGGGAGGCTGTGAAACAGTCAGCGCTCGATGAAAAATTCAAGGCGCGTGTTGAAGCCAACACGGAGGAAGCAATCGCGCGCGGCATTTTTGGCGTGCCGACGGTTGATACAGGCGCCAAGCTCTATTTCGGCAATGACCGGCTGGATTTGCTGGACCTGCATTTAACCAGGGCGTGAACTCACAAAAAGGAATGGTTAGACCATGTCCGACCGTCTGCTTCCGAAGCGAAAGCGG
>JANMHO010000204.1:0-5383 GCA_031375195.1 Rhodobiaceae bacterium | reverse complement strand
TGTTTTGGGGAACCGGCCTTACACTTGCCAAACCGGCAGTCACCCACTTCCCGCCGCTCTTCATGATGCTGCTGGTTTACGGTGGGATAGCGCTGGTTATGCTGGTGACCGTGCGGGAGAAAATCAAGACACCTTGGAAATCCGTTCAGTTGATCGCCGCCTTCGCCGTCACAATCCAGGGCGCATTCCTGTTCTGGGGCTTGCGGGGCGTGGAGGCGACAACGGCCAATCTGGTTTTGCAAACCCAGGTTCCCATGGCAGTTCTGCTGGGCTGGATGATGACAGGGGAAGCCTTAAACGCCCGCAAGCTGATAGGCATGGCGGTGGCGCTTATTGGCGTTGCCATCGTCATCGGCTTGCCCGAACAACGCCCGCCGGTGTTTCCCGTGGCTCTCATCATAGTGGGCGCATTCTTCTGGGCGCTGGGCCAGGTCTTCGCCCAGAAACTTGGCAAGGACAGCGGCGTCGTGTTGCTCAAAGCTAATGCGGTAGCTTCAACACCTCAGCTTTTCATTGCAACTGCTCTTATTGAAACGGGCCAGATTGAATCGATCACTTCAGCCGGGCCCATGGAATGGGCGACGCTTGCCTTCGTCGGCATCGTCGGATTTTATTTTGCCTACATTGCCTGGTTTTCGTTATTGCGCCGGGCTCCCATGGACGAGGCCGCGCCCTTCATATTGTTGATGACACCCATCGGCGTTCTCACCGCCGTCGTTGTTTTGGGTGAAACCATTTCTCCAGCGCAAATTCTTGGCGGTGCTGTTTTGCTGTTCGGCTTGGCAATTGTGAGTGGTCTGGTTTTCAGCAAGACCCAAACGGCTTAGCCCTTGCGGCGCTTCTGATGCTCTTCCAGGCGCGGCATGATCTCCACGAAATTGCAGGGGGAATGCCGATAGTCCAATTGGAATTTCAGAATTTCATCCCAGGCATCCCGGCAGGCCCCAGGCGATCCTGGCAGGCAGAAAATATATTTGCCCTTCATCACGCCAGCGGTCGCCCGCGACTGCACAGTAGATGTGCCAATCTTCTGAAATGAGACCATGTGAAACAGGGTGCCGAAGCCTTCGATTTCCTTTTCAAACAGTGGCCGCATTGCTTCAACGGTGACGTCGCGGCCCGTGAGTCCAGTGCCGCCCGTTGAAATGATGACGTCAATATCGGAGCGCTTGCCCCACGCCCTCACAACCCGCCGGATCGCCGCAACACTGTCTTTCACAATTTGCCGGTCGGCGATGGCATGGTCAGCCGCCACAATCCGGTCTTGCAAAACCTGCCCGGATTTATCGTCGGACAGATTGCGCGTGTCCGATACAGTGAGCACAGCGATGCGAAGCGAAATGAACTCCCGTGGCTCAGCCATTTATTTTCTTTCAAACACCAAGCGCGCCGCCAACAGAACAAACAATCCGGCGGAGACGCGCGAAAACCATTTTCGAAAACTCATGCTTGTCGCCAGCGCCTCGCCAATTTTTCCCGAAAATACCGCCACGGCACAATTGATCGCGGTGCCGCCCGCATTGAAAATCATGCCGAGAATGAGCAATTGCAGCAGCGGCGAACCATTTTCGGGACGCACGAACGGCGGCAGAAACGCGAACATGAAAACGATGATCTTGGGATTGAAAAGATTCACCAGAACGCCATCACGGAACGCCGCAAATGTGCTGCGCTGCGTGGCATCGGGTTTGAGGGCGGACAGGGGAGTGGTCAATGTCGAATAGGCGATCCACAGCAGGTAGCCAGCACCCACATAGCGGATAATATCAAAGAAAATCGGATGCTGCGCCAGAATGACAGCAACACCAAGCGCTATAAATCCGAGGTGAATGAGCGATCCCGCGGCAATTCCAAAACTGGCTGAAACGCCACTTCGCGCTCCACCCTTCAACGATTGGCCAAGCACATACATCATGTCATTGCCCGGCGTGAGATTGAGGCTCAACGCAGCCGTCGTGAAAACCAGCAGGTCTGCGGTGCTAAAGAGCATCGAGTTTTTCCTTGAAGGCCAGCAGATCGCGCCATGCCAGGCGTTTCTGCGCCACCTGCAAATTCAGGTAGCTGGGATGGAAACTTGGCAATACCGGAATTTTTTCATTTCCCACCACAAGCTCAAACCATTTTCCACGCAAACTCATCAGCCCGTCGTTTTTGCCGGATAATCTCTGGGCAGGATGCATGCCAAGGCAGAGAACAAATTTCGGCCGGCAAAGCTCAATTGCCCGCAACAGGAACGGTTGGCACATTTGTATTTCTGCTTCCGTCACCGTCCGGTTGCCCGGCGGCCGCCACGGAATGAAATTGAACAGGCCCACAGTCTCAAACGGCAACCCGATGGCGCCCAGCATTCTTTCCAGCAGCAGCGCATTCTGTCCGGCAAACACTTTGCCCTCGATATCCTCATCGCGCCCCGGCACATCGCCGATCACCATGACGGGAGCTTCCAGATCGCCGCCCATGAAACACAGATTGCTGGCGGTCTTTTTCAGCGGGCAATCAAGCTGCGGCAAGGCTGCGGCAAGTTCTTTCAGTGTGTTGCATGACGCAGCGCTTGAAGGAACTGGCAAAACCGCCGAAATTTTTTCAACTGCAGCCGGCGCGGCAACGGCCAGAAACCGGTTGACCGGCGCCTCCTCCACAATTTCATCAGCGCCCATCTCAATGAGCCACGCCAGGGCTTGCCGCGCCTCCTGGGAACTCATGTCGTTTTGCTTTGTTTGCATGTCAGAATTGGTTATCTTGCTCTATATCTCACGCCACTATAGGGAGTTTTGACTGTGGAACAAGTTCAGCGCGAAACGATGGAATATGATGTTGTCATCGTGGGCGCGGGGCCAGCGGGCTTGGCCGCCGCCATCCGCCTGAAACAGCTTTCCGGCGATATCTCAGTTTGCGTCCTCGAAAAAGGCTCCGAGGTCGGCGCTCATATATTGTCGGGCGCGGTGGTTGATCCCATAGCGCTAAACGAGTTGATCCCGAACTGGAAGGAGAAAGGCGCTCCCCTCAATACGCCTGTCACTGATGACCGGTTCTATGTTCTAGGGCCCAGAGGCGCGCTTCGCATGCCAAACTTCATGATGCCGCCCCTCATGAACAACCACGGCAATTACGCGGTTTCCCTGGGCAATGTATGCCGCTGGCTGGCGGCCCAGGCTGAAGCGTTGGGTGTGGAAATCTATCCCGGTTTTGCCGCATCCGGCGTTTTGTACCGCGAGGATGGCTCCGTGCGCGGCGTCGTGGCCGGCGTCATGGGGATCGCAAGGGATGGCACCCGAAAGCCGGATTATCAACCCGGCATGGAACTCATCGGAAAATACGTTTTCATCGCTGAAGGTGTTCGTGGTTCGCTGGCCAAGGAAATCATCGCCAAATACGAACTCTCAAAAGATCGTGAGCCGCAAAAATTCGGCCTCGGCATGAAAGAGCTGTGGGAGGTAAAGCCCGAAAACCACAGGCAGGGCCAAGTCACCCACACCATGGGCTGGCCATTGGGTGGCAAGGTCGGTGGCGGCAGTTTCATGTATCATCTGGAAGACAATCTCGTTTCCGTGGGCTTCGTGGTGCATCTCAATTATCAGAACCCGCACCTCTATCCCTACATGGAGTTCCAGCGCTTCAAGCATCATCCGCTGATTGCTGAAGTGCTCGCAGGCGGCAGGCGCGTGGCCTATGGCGCGCGGGCAATAACCGAAGGCGGCTTCCAGTCGGTTCCGAAACTCCATTTCCCCGGTGGCGCATTGATTGGCTGCTCGGCTGGCTTCGTCAACGTGCCCCGCATCAAGGGATCGCACAACGCCATGAAAACCGGAATGCTGGCCGCGGAAGCGGTCTTCGAGGCGTTAAATGCAGGTCGAAGCGGCGATGAACTTGAAAGCTATCAGAGATCTTATGAAAATTCCTGGATCTATCAGGATTTGAAACGCGTCAAAAACGTGAAACCCATGTGGTCCAGGCTTGGTCTTGCAGGCGGTGTTGTCCTGGGCGCTGTCGATATGTGGCTCAACACGCTCTTCGGCTTTGGACTGGGGACATGGAAACACGGCAAGCCGGATTACGCCACGCTGAAGCCCGCATCCCAATGCAAGCCCATCCCTTATCCCAAGCCGGATGGCGTACTGTCCTTCGACAGGCTCACCAATGTCGCATTCTCCGCCACCAACCATGAGGAAGATGAGCCGGCCCATCTCAAGCTGACCGACGCCAGCATCCCGATTTCCACCAATCTGCCGAATTGGGCCGAGCCCGCCCAGCGCTATTGCCCGGCCGGTGTTTATGAGGTGGTTGAAGAGCAGGGCAAATCGCCGCGTTTCCAGATTAACCATCAAAACTGCGTTCACTGCAAAACCTGCGACATCAAGGATCCGTCGCAGAATATAACCTGGGTCGTGCCCCAGGGCGGCGAGGGTCCGAATTACCCGAATATGTGACGCTGGCATGGCAAACCGGTTTTAACTTGCAGCCATCCAGAAAAAACCCCATTTTAGCGCCATGAATCACCTTGCAGCTTTCAGGGCTGCTTTTTCTTGAATCGGATGCCCATGCCAAATTACTTTAGGAATCTCGGCCTCACTGCCCCTCTCTTGCTGCTCATGGCCTCAGTCCCGGCCCAGGCCGAATTCTCAAGCGCCGAAGGCGTCAGCCTGTCCGGCAATTATTTGGCTGGCCGTTCTGCCGACAGAGGCCGCGACAATGCGGTTGCCGCTGAATATCTCAGCCGGGCATTGCTCGAAGATCCTGACAATCCGGAGTTGACCGAAAAGTTGTTCGAGCTCGAACTGGCATCCGGCAATTTGCCAGCGGCCGAGGAATTAGCCAGGAAAGTGATTGGTTCCAACAGCCAGCATAGGATGGCGCGCATCGTTCTTGGCATGCGTGATTTCCGAAAGCAGCGCTTTGCCAATGCGCGCAAGCATTTCGCCGAAGCGGCCTACACGCCAGTTGGTGAGTTGACGTCCGCCCTTGCGACGGCCTGGTCCTATGCAGGCGAAGGCAACCTCAAGGAAGCCCTCAAGACGCTGGACAAGCTTGACGGCAACGACTCATTTGCAAACTTCAAGTCCTATCATGGCGCCTTGATTGCGGATCAGCTCAGGAATTCAATTCGCGCTGAAGCATCCTACAAGAAGGCCTATGAACAGGCCGGAACGTCGCTGCGCATCGTGCAGGCCTACGGAAATTTCCTGGAGCGCAACAGGCGCGGCGCTGAGGCAATAAGGATTTATCAGGCCTTTTTGGATGCGGGCGATGACAATGTTTTGGTCAGGTCAGCCCTTGAGAAAGCCAAAGCGGGCAAGATTCCCGCGGCGTTTATGGCAACCCCGGGCGCCGGTGCAGCCGAATCGCTGTTTTCGCTGGCCTCCGCCATGACCGACGAACAAAGCAT
>JANMHO010000185.1:0-2659 GCA_031375195.1 Rhodobiaceae bacterium | reverse complement strand
GAGTGCAGGACGTAGTTCCCGTTGGCAATGCGCGATCCCGTCGTGCCCGTGCCAAATTCAGCCATCGCGTCCTGGCCGGCCTTGATGCAATCCGCGTCGAGCGTGATGCCCATGTAATTGTTGGTGCCAGCCAGAATCGTTTCACGGCCATTGATCATGGCGCGGGTGGGAGAAATGATCCGGTCATTGGTGAGGCCAAGAGCATTGACTCCCAGCGTCATCATGCGGGCAAAGCGGTCTTCAATGCCCTTGTGCTTGTCGAACAGGTCAATCATGGGGACAAAACCTTCTTGGTGCGGGCTTCCACAACAGCGGCAAGATCGCCAATGCTCCGCGTTTCAGAAACCACATTCAGTGGAATTTCAATATCAAAATGGTCTTCAACTTCCATCACGAAGTCCATCACGGCGACTGAATCAATGTTGAGATCTGCAGAAATATCCGTCTCCGCCGTGAGCGCCTTTCCCTCCGTATTGAAGGGCTTCAGCAACCTGCAGATTTGATCGATGGTGGATTGGGTCATGGTGTTCTCTTGCTGGGCAACCAACCGTTTTGCCGATACCAGTTGAGCGTTGCAGCGAAGCCTTCCGCAAACCCGACGGGATTTTGCAGTGGCCATCTACTGCCATGGGCAACCCAATCCGGGTGGTAAAGCTCGCGGATTTTGTCACGGGTGATCATGCCGGGCTTTTGGGCCATTTTACTGAAAACTTCAACACTTGCAGCCAGCGCCATTAAAACCGGCTTCATGAGAAATATCGGCGTTATGGTTTTCTGTTCAATCTGCGAGGCTAAACGCCCAAGCTCGCGCCAGTCATAGCCCCCTGGTTTCCCGTCATCGAGTTCAAAAATGCCAGTCGCATTGTTCGCAGCCGCTTCAGCAATGACCCGGGCGAGATCGCCAACGTGGATTAGTGAGAATCGGGCGTCCGCACGGCCAGGCAGAACCGCATACCGTCGAGTGAGTGCTTTCAACAGCGGCAGGGTTGCCCTGTCACCGGGACCGTAAACAGCGGGCGGGCGCAGAATGGCGATGGACATCCTGTCCATGAATTTCCCCAACACCTGCTCACCCGCTCGTTTGCTGGCTCCATAAGCCGAAAGCTGGGGCTCGCGCGCGCTCAGCGACGAAATATGCACAAACCTTTTTACCCTGTTGCGCAACGCCGCCTCGGCAACCGAGCGCGTGCCGCTTTCATTTGCAGTGAAATAACCCGCCCTGCTGACCGCCCTGATCACACCTGCGATATGGACAACCACATCGACATCTCGCAGCAACCCATCGAGTGATCGAGCATTCTCCAGATCGCCCCGCGCCAGCGCCACATAGGCGGGAAGTCGCGCTTTCCCAATATTGCGCACCAAAGCCGAAAGGTCATGTTCGCCGCTCGCCAACGCAGAAACAACCGCGCGGCCAACAAACCCTGTGGCTCCGGTTAAGGCGATCTTCATGAATTTTCTATTCAGCAGCCGCCAAAAATTCAGCGGCACTTGCGCGCAAGTCCTTGCTGACGATTTCAACAAGCTCGCCGGAAGCATATTTCTGCTTGGCGCCAGCGCGCGAAAGCTTACCCGACGATGTGAATGGCAGGCTCTTCGGCGGCACCAGCACAATAGCGCACTCAACGCCCGCGCTGTGATGCACGACAGCCGACACCTCGCGACGCAGCTTCTCAATCTCGGCATCAGAGGTGGCTCGGCATTGCACCAGCACAACCACCTCATCATCACCATCGTCGCCCTCAACCGCGAAGGCTGCGACATCGCCGGATTTCAAGGGTTCAACCTGTTCAGCCGCCCATTCAATGTCCTGCGGCCAGATATTGCGTCCATTGTGCAAAATCAAATCCTTGGCCCGTCCAGTGATGACAATCTCGCCATCCAGCATGTAGCCCATGTCACCGGTGGCCAAATAACCATCCGCCGTAATCACGGCATCCGTGGCCTCGCTGTTGTGATAATAGCCGGACATCAAGCTCGGACCCCTGACAAAGATGTGGCCAATCTCGCGGTCCTTCAACACAAGTCCGGGTTCATCACGGACAACAATCTCATGGCCCGGCAGGATTTTGCCGCACACCACAAAGCTGCGAACCGCATCAAGCGCCTGCGATGATGAGGCAGGAACAGCGCGGCCATAATTTTTGAAAGCCGCCTTGTCAATCGTATCTATGCGAATGGGTTTGGATACATCGCTGAAGGAAACGGCCAAGGTCGACTCGGCCATGCCATAGCTCGGCATGAACGCTTCCTGGTTAAAACCAGCCACGGAAAGCGTATCGCCAAAATGTTTCAGAACATCGGCCCGCACCATGTCGCCGCCAATGCCGGCGGCACGCCAGTTGCTGAGGTCAAGTGTGACGGCTTCGCCATTGATGCGCCGTGCCGCCAGATCATAGCCAAAGCTTGGCGAATAGGAGACGGTGGATTTGTTCTCCGACATAAGCCGCAGCCAAAGGGCAGGCCGCCTGGCGAAGGAAGGCGTGGAAATATAATCAACGGTCACCTGCCCCATCATGGGTGAAAGGCAAAACCCAACCAATCCCATGTCATGATAAAGCGGCAACCACGAAAACGCCCTGTCCTTTGGCGTCACCCGCAAACCATCGCGCAAAATGCCTTGGGTATTTGCCATAATGGCTGATTGCGTAATCAACAC
>JANMHO010000345.1:0-15712 GCA_031375195.1 Rhodobiaceae bacterium | reverse complement strand
TTTCTGTTTGGGCTCATGTTTTTTCAGAATTGCTTCAAACTCGGCAAAAACCGGTTCCATGCGGGTGGCATCGCCTCCGGCAGCAGGCCGAAACACCGCATCGGCCACAAAATCATCAACTGGCATCACCGAAAGAATGGCGTTCGCGATCTCAGTGGCGCCATGCCCATCCATGCGGACCAGCCTTTGCGCATCGGTATCGGCTGGATAGTTGCCATCAACGATGGCGATCTCATCGCCATGCCCCATGGTGCGGAGAACCATGAGAAGTTCGGGTCCCAGCAGGGGGTCGATGCCTTTGAGCATCACAGCGTCTCCTTGAAAAGCACGTCGCGGTCGGTCATGTAATTCGCAAACAGCGAGAGGCTGGCGCCCCCCATGGCGCGCGCATCCGAGCCGATGCTGCCCTCTGCAATGGAAAAAGCCGGAACGCCGCGCAGGTCGTAATACTTCAGCGCGGCGCGGGTTCTTTCAACGAGTGCTGCCCGCACATGCGCAGGCATCGCCCCATCGATGATGATGGCATCAAAATCTATGACAGACATGGCGGCGGTGCAGGCGTAGGCCAGGCTTTCGGCGGCTATCGCGAGCCAACTGTCCAGCACTGGTCCGATGTCATGCCAGTTTTCGGGCGTGGGCGTGAATTCGGCCGGATCAAGTCCGGCGGCCCGCATCCGGTTTTCAAGCACCGAAAGCGACGCGCTGTGGAGCAGTTGCTGCGGCCTGCCGTTCTTGGGCGGAAATGGCAGTGTGCCCAAGGCCCCGGCATTTCCCGTGTGGCCCGGAAAAATATGGCCGTTGATGACGATGCCGCCGCCAATGAAGTATCCCAGGAAAAAATAAGCATAGGAGTGAAATCTGTGGCCCTTGCCAAACAGCAGTTCAGCGGCGCAGGCAGCGGTTGCGTCATTGGAGATATGCACAGGCCATTCGCCCAGCTTCTCGATCTCGCCCACCAGGTCATAATCGCGCCAGGCTTCGAATGCGTCATGGGAGCCGCCGATTTCCTCTTCCCAGTTCCACAGCTCAAAGGGCGAGGCAATGCCAAGCCCGGCTATTCGTTGCCGTTGGCCTGGCGACAGATCAGCCAGCAATTTTTCCAGGCCCCGAGTGACAAAGGCCATGAACTTCGCGGGCGATGGGAAATGATAGGGCTGGTGAATTTTGCGAATGATCTTTCCGGTGAGATCAAGCAAAATGAGATCGCCGGAATGCCGCCCCACCTTGAGGCCGATTGAATAGGCGCCATCGGGATTGAGCGAGAAGGGAACAAGCGGCTGGCCCACCTTGCCGCGCTGGGGCGTTTCCTTGATGAGGAGCTCATCCGTCTCAAGCTGCCTGACGATCACCGAAACGGTCTGGGCGGAAAGCCCCGTGAGCTTTGCCATTTCCGCCTTGGGCAGGCTGCCATGCCTGCGGATGAGGGACAGCACCAATCGCTCATTGTAAAGGCGAACGCCGTTTTGCGAAGTGCCACGCGCCAGTGTAGGACCTCTTGCCTTGCTTTGGCCGCTGATCGCCGGTTCCATGTTCATGTCCGCTCAACCTGCTTGAATTAACAGGAAGGTTGCAAACTTCCCGCATGGAATTTACCCTGTCAATGGATAAATCATTCCGAATTATTTATTGACTCTTGCTTGCAGATTTGCGCATACTTGAAGAAAGTCAGGTCCGCTTCTTGCGGCGCCAGATTTTTATCCGTTGACAACTAGAGTTTCTATTGCCCTACAATGGGCGTGTTCCATGGGAGGATCATCTTGAAAACAGTTCTTAAATCAGCCGTAGCAGCCGCAGTTCTGCTCGGATTTGCAAGCCTTGCCGCGCCGGTATCAGCCGCTGGCGTTGGCGCGTGCCTCATCACCAAGGAAGATGCCAACCCCTTCTTCGTCAAGATGAAGGAAGGCGCCACCGCCAAGGCTGCCGAACTCGGCGTCGATTTCAAGGCCTACGCCGGTAGGCAAGAGGGTGACACCGAAGGTCAGGTTGCCGCCGTCGAAAGTTGCATCGCCGATGGCGTCAAGGGCATTCTCATCACTCCCTCCGACACCAAGGCCATGGTGCCGTCCATCAAGAAGGCGCGTGATGCCGGCATCCTGGTGATTGCCCTCGACACGCCGCTCGATCCGATCGACGCCGCCGACCAGACCATGGCCACTGACAACTTCCAGGCGGGCTTCCTGATCGGCTCCTATGCCAAGGCCAAGCTCGGCGATGCCGCCAAGGACGCTGTGATCGGCTTCCTCGACATCAACGCGAGCCAGCCGACTGTTGACGTGTTGCGCGACCAGGGCTTCATGAAGGGCTTCGGCATCGACGTGAAGGACGTCAACGTGATCGGCGACGAGGATGATCCTCGCATCGTCGGCCACGACTATACCAACGGCAATTCGGAAGGCGGTCGCAAGGCCATGGAGAATCTTCTCCAGATCAATCCGAACATCAACGTGATCCACACCATCAACGAACCGGCCGCCGCTGGCGCCTATGAAGCGCTGAAGGCTGTCGGCAAGGAGAAAGACGTACTGATCATGTCGGTCGACGGCGGTTGCCCGGGTGTGAATAACGTCGCCGAGGGCATTATCGGCGGAACCTCGCAGCAATATCCGCTGTTGATGGCCGCGATGGGCATCGAAGCGATCAAGAAGTTCGCCGACACTGGCGAGAAGCCCGGCGTCACCGAAGGCAAGAACTTCTTCGACACCGGCGTGACTTTGATCACCGATGCTCCGGTCGATGGCGTTCCTTCGATCGACACCAAGGAAGGCCTGGCTAAGTGCTGGGGTTGATCTGAATCAGATTTCAGTTAATGATTGACACATCACGAAAGGGCGGTCCTCGTGGCCGCCTTTTCTATAAGTAGAAGGCGACATGAAAATCGCCGTTTCTGAGGAGATAGGAATGGAGCAAGCGCAGGAATTCGAGAAGGTCCTAGACCAGAGCGAGAAGTCGGTCGCGAGTTTCGAAGACACTCACAAGTCGGCATTGTCGCAAATCCAGCACTTCCTGCATTCGAGTCAGGCGGCTGTGCCGCTCATCGTGCTCATCCTTTCGATTGCCGTCTTTGGCGTTCTCGTTGGCGGCAAGTTCTTCAATCCTTTCTCGCTCACCCTTATCCTGCAGCAGGTCGCCATCGTCGGCATCGTGGGCGCAGCGCAAACGCTGGTCGTTCTCACCGCCGGCATCGACCTGTCGGTTGGTGCGGTCATGGTACTCTCCTCCGTGGTCATGGGCCAGTTCACCTTCCGGTACGGAATTCCGGTTCCCATCTCCATACTTTGCGGCCTTGCCACCGGCACCTTGTGCGGCTTCATCAATGGTTGGCTGGTGGCCCGCATGAAGCTGCCGCCCTTCATCGTAACCCTGGGCTCCTGGCAGGTTTTTAACGCGACGAAATACCTCTATTCCAAAAACGAAACGATCCGTGGTCAGGATATCGAAGCGCAAGCTCCGCTGCTGCAGCTGTTCGGAACCCAGATCAAGATCGGCGGCGCCGTCTTTACCCTCGGCGTCATCTTCATGGTGCTGCTCGTTATTTTCCTCTGGTACGTTCTGAATTACACGGCCTGGGGCCGAAGGGTCTACGCAGTGGGTGACGATCCCGAAGCAGCACAACTGTCAGGCATTCGTGTCGATCGCATGCTGCTCACGATCTACACGCTTGCAGGCCTCATCTGCGGCTTCGCCGGTTGGGTCCTGATTGGCCGCACCGGCTCGGTCGCTCCCACCGCCGGCGAATTCGCCAATATCGAATCCATCACTGCGGTGGTGATTGGCGGCATCTCCCTGTTTGGCGGGCGCGGATCGGTGCTCGGCATGATCTTCGGCGGCCTCATCGTGGGCGTCTTCTCGCTCGGTCTGCGCCTCCTCGGCACCGACCCGCAATGGACTTATTTCCTGATCGGCGCCCTCATCATCGGCGCCGTCGCGATCGACCAGTGGATCAGAAAGGTATCAGGCTGATGGAACCGATTCTCACCGCGCGCGGCCTGGTCAAGCGCTATGGCCGCGTCACCGCCCTCGATCACGCCGACTTCGATCTCTTTCCCGGCGAAATCCTTGCCGTGATTGGCGACAACGGGGCCGGCAAGTCGAGTCTCATCAAGGCGATCTGCGGTGCCGTCCTCCCGGATGAAGGCGAGATCAAGCTCGAAGGCAAGGTTCTGAAATTCACCTCGCCCATGGAGGCGCGCGATGCCGGCATCGAGACCGTCTACCAGAACCTGGCGCTGTCTCCGGCCCTTTCCATTGCCGACAACATGTTCCTTGGTCGCGAAATCCGAAAATCGGGCATGCTCGGCCAATTCTTCCGCATGTTGGACCGGCCAGCCATGGAAAAACGCGCGCGCGATAAATTGACAGAACTTGGGCTCATGACCATTCAGAATATCAGCCAGGCGGTTGAAACCCTCTCGGGCGGCCAGCGCCAGGGCGTGGCGGTGGCGCGCGCCGCCGCCTTTGGCTCCAAGGTCGTGATCATGGACGAGCCCACGGCCGCCCTGGGTGTGAAGGAATCGCGCCGCGTGCTTGAATTGATTCTCGACGTGAAACGCCGCGGTCTGCCCATTGTGCTGATCTCGCACAACATGCCCCATGTCTTCGAGGTGGCCGACCGCATTCACATCCACCGCCTGGGCCGGCGTCTCTGCGTGATTGATCCCAAGCAATATACGATGTCGGATGCGGTGGCATTCATGACGGGCGCCAAGGAGCCGCCACAGGAATTGCTGGCGGCCTGACCGTGCCGGACACTGCAAGCCTTGCGAGGTTGATCCGCGACAAGGCGGCAGGCGCTGAACGTTTCATGGTGGCCATCGCAGGCCCTCCCGCCTCAGGCAAATCAACGCTCTCGCATGACCTGCGCAACGAACTCGAAAAGCTGGGCGAAACCGCCATCGTTGTGCCCATGGATGGCTTCCATTATGACGACATCATCCTGAATGCCCGGGGGCATCGACCCAGAAAGGGCGCTCCGTTCACCTTCGATGTCAGGGGTTTTGAATCCCTGTTGAAACGCATCAAGGCCTGCGAGCCGGAAATTGCCATCGCGGTTTTTGACCGCAGCATGGAACTGTCGCGCGCCGCCGCTGATATCGTGGATGAGAAGGCCAAATTCGTTTTGATCGAGGGAAATTATCTCTTGCTCCGGGAGCCTCCATGGAATGGCCTGCGCGCGTTATTTGATTTTTCCATTTACCTGAAAGTGCCCAGCGAAGAGCTTGAGCGCCGCCTCATCAAGCGCTGGCTCGACCACGGCTTCGACATGGATTATGCGGCGAACTGGATTGCCTCCAACGATATCCACAACATCCGCGAAGTCATCAACAACAGCGCCGGGGCCGATCTGACGATTTGATCAACTGTCTCGCGCCACCCGGGTCAACTCCGCAAATTTCAGCCGTAATGCGTCAGCGTCAGGAACCGGCTCCTGAAACTCAAGCCGCAAACTCTGCCCGCCGTTGCTGAGATCGCATCCATCCGGATCGACGGCAACAACACGCCAGTCCGCAGGTTCCGCCTTCAACAACCTGGTGGCATAGAGTTGAACTGCATCCAGATGATCGCCATTCATGTGGGCGATTGCCGAAGCCTCCAGCGCGTCCATGTCTGGCGACGATACAAAAACCGCTTCCGCAGACAGGGTTTCGATCCGTCCAAACCCGGCAACCCCATGCACCCGCGATGGCTCCATTCGCCAGAACGAAAAATCCGCGAAATCTGCATAAGGGACGGCTTGGGGGTGCCGTGCCAAATAACGCCGCCGCAGGTTTTCATCGGTATCCCGCTCAAATCGTCCCAGGACCGTCACCCGGGGTCCTACCAGCGCATCGCCTGTTGCGGGCAATTCCGAAACCAGAACACTGGCACGGCGGTCTTTTTCGAGGTTCTGCGTGTGCCAGGCGAGCTTGGAAATCAGCAAGAGGGGCCTGCCAGCCCCATCGGTCGCACTATTGGCAAGCGAACAATAGGGCGTGCCATCCTCATGGGAAACTGTTGATAATGCGCAGGTTTTTGCCCGCCTGAGCAACTGCCGCATGGCGGCTCCAGTAAAACCCTTTTGGCCTGATTTCATTGGCTCTCGCATTCTGCCCCCAAACCCCCTATGCTGCCTGCCACAATTTGTTCTAGTTTTGCCCTTAGGGGCAATCCACAGGAATAACAACGGATGAACAAGAAAATGCCCATGATTGCACTGGTTGACGATGATCGCAACATCCTGACTTCCGTCGGAATGGCGCTCGAGGCAGAGGGCTATTCTGTCCAGAAATACAATGACGGGGCTGCTGCCCTTCAGGGCCTGCAGGACCAGCCGCCTGACATGGCGATTTTTGACATCAAAATGCCCCGCATGGACGGCATGGAACTGCTCCGCCGCATCCGCCAGAAAACCGACCTGCCGGTAATTTTTTTGACCTCAAAGGACGACGAGATCGACGAGCTGTTTGGCCTTAAGATGGGGGCCGATGATTTTATCAAGAAGCCGTTTTCCCAGCGGCTGCTGGTTGAGCGGGTGAAAGCGGTGCTGCGCCGCGCCAGTGCCAGGGACGGCACGGCGCCGCCGACCGATGCTGTCAAGGTTATCGAGCGTGGAAAGCTTGCGATGGACCCGGATCGCCATTCCTGCACCTGGGAGGGCAAGCCCGTGACGCTCACCGTCACCGAATTCCTCATCCTGCAATCGCTGGCCCAAAGGCCGGGCATTGTAAAAAGCCGGGATGCCCTGATGGATGCGGCCTATGATGACCAAGTCTATGTGGACGACCGCACCATTGACAGTCACATCAAGCGGCTGCGCAAGAAATTCAACCAGGTTGATGTGGCCTTTGACGGGATTGAAACCCTTTACGGTGTTGGCTATCGTTTCAAGGAACAATAGACCAGGATAACACGAGCCCCCATGAGGGTGACGGATGCTCGATAAGATAGCGGCAACTGAAGCCCTGGATCGCAGCGACAGCGACGATGGCGCAGATGTTGAGTATGTGCCGCCGCCCGTTGCCGGACGGCACGGGCTGCTGCACCGTTTTGCGCCCCAGCGGCTCACCAGCCGCATTGTTCTGCTCAACCTTCTGGGCCTCGTGGTTCTGGTTGCCGGCATTCTCTATTTCAACCAGTTCCGCCAGGGCCTGATTGACGCCCGCGTCGAGAGTCTCACCATTCAGGCGCAGATCATTTCAGCTGCCATCGCGGGCTCAGCCACCGCCGATACCGGATCAATTGTCATCAACCCGGACTCGCTTAACGATACGTTGGACCCCTCCAACCTCGAGGCCGACCAGTTCGACAATCTGGATTTTCCCATCAACCCTGAAACCACCGGCCCCGTGCTCCGCCGCCTGCTGGCAAACTCAACCATCCGGGGACGGATCATCGACCCTGAGGGAAATTTGGTGGTCGACAGCCGGTTCCTCTACGGCGGCGGCGATATCGTTCAATCCGAAATCAAACCTCCGGAAACCGCTGAAGGGTTTTTTCCGATCCGGTGGTGGAACGCCGCCTATGATTGGTTCTTCGCGTATGATTATCCCTTGCAGCGGGAGTACAGTCTCGACAATGGCAGGGACTTTCCCGAAGTTGCCGCGGCCCTGAACGGCGCCGCGGTCAGTGTTGTGCGTCTTGATGAAAAACGCGATATCATTATTCTGGTTTCTGTCCCGGTGCAGAGATTCAGGGCCGTGCTCGGAGCGTTGGTGCTCTCGACTTCCGGTGGCGAGATCGATGATGTCTTGCGCGCCGAACGCCGTGTGGTGCTGCTCACTTTCGGCTTCGTGGCGCTGGTGACAATCCTGCTCTCTGTATTGCTGGCCGGAACCATAGCTGAACCGATCCGCAGGCTGTCTGCGGCCGCCGAGCGGGTTCGCCGTGGCGTCAACACGCGCGTCGAAATTCCGGATTTTACCGCACGGCGCGATGAAATTGGCCATCTCTCCGGCGCGCTCCGTGACATGACAAATGCCCTTTACAACCGCATTGACGCCATTGAAGCCTTCGCGGCTGACGTGAGCCATGAGTTGAAAAATCCGCTTACCTCGCTCAGGAGTGCGGTTGAGACACTGGCGATGGTGAAGACCGACGAGCAGCGGGCAAGACTTATCGAAATCGTCAAGCATGACGTGCGGAGGCTTGACCGCCTCATCACCGATATCGCCGACGCCTCCCGCCTCGACGCGGAGTTGGCGCGAGCCGTTACCCATCCCGTCGACGTCGCGCGGCTGCTGGGGGCCATCTGCTCTTTGGCCAATGAAACCAGAAAAGACCAGCTGGCCGAAATAGCGCTCCATGTCAGTCCGGCGCCCGCAGGCATGGAATCCGCCCGCGCCTATCTGGTTTTGGGCCATGATTCGAGATTGAGCCAGGTGTTCAGGAACCTTCTGGACAATGCCCGGTCTTTTACCGCAGAAAACACCAGGATTGCTGTCAGGGTGCGCCGCAACGGCGAGGATGTTGAAGTGCGGGTTGAGGATTCCGGCCCCGGTATCAGCCCGGACAATCTCGAACGCGTATTTGACAGGTTTTACACCGACCGCCCCGAAGGTTCATTCGGCAAGAACTCAGGCCTTGGCCTTTCCATATCAAGGCAGATCATTGACGCCCACAAAGGACAGATCTGGGCGGAAAACCGCTATGGCAAGGCACCAATAGGGTTTGAAAAACCCGTGCTTGGCGCCAGATTTGTCGTGCGCCTGCCAGCCGTTGCCGATGACTGGCAAGCGCCCGAGGCAAATTGATGGATCATCCACAGGTGACACTCCACGGCACCTGCGTGGCCATCGGAGGCAAGGGTGTCCTGATTTTGGGGCTGCCCGGTTCGGGTAAATCTTCTCTGGCGCTCAGAGTGCTGGATGAACCGGGCTATGGCCTGTCCAAGAGCCTCATGGCGGCAGAGCTCGTGTCTGACGACCAAGTTGTCGTGACCCGTGAGGGCAGCAATTTGGTGGCCTCTGCACCTGCCCAAATCAAGGGAAAGCTTGAAATTCGAGGCCTCGCCATCGTTGAGTTGCCAACGGCGCCCAAGGCCGCTGTCTATCTTGTCGTCAAATTGCAGCCGACCGCGGAAATCGAGCGGCTGCCTGAGCCCGCAAGCTACGACATTCTGGGGGTAGGCCTGCCAATGGTTGAAATCGACGCGGAAGCCGCCGCCGCTCCCTCCCGCCTTCGTGCCGCATTGAATTGGTTGGGATGATTTGCGAAAGAGTTGCGCCGTGTCAGGGTTAGGGGCAAAATGCAGCCGATGATGAGTCTTCCCGCCACGAAGCACGAATTGAATGATTTCCGATGATAGGTCTCGTGCTTGTCACCCATGGCCGCTTGGCCGAGGAATTTGTTCACGCTCTTGAGCATGTCGTCGGCCGCCAGGAACATATGCAGGCTGTCTCCATTGGCCCCGATGACAAGATGGAGGCCCGCCGCGCTGACATCGCCGCCGCGGTCAAATCTGTGGATACCGGCGAGGGCGTCATCATCTTGACCGACATGTTCGGCGGCACCCCTTCAAACCTTGCCATTTCACTGCTTGAGGAAGGCCATGTCGAGGTGGTGGCCGGCCTCAATCTGCCCATGCTGGTGAAACTGGTGCGTGTGCGCAAGGACTCCAACCTGCACAAATGCGCCGCCGCAGCCCAGGATGCCGGCCGCAAATACATCAATATCGCCAGCCAGATCCTGGGTGACTGATGGCGACTCACGTCAAGGAGCTGGCGATCATCAACCAGCGGGGCCTGCACGCCAGAGCTTCCGCCAAATTCGTCAAATGCGCCGAAGGGTTTAACGCGGATATTCTGGTGAGCCGCGACGGCCACACGGTTCCAGCCACCTCCATCATGGGACTCATGATGCTGGCCGCCGCCATGGGCACCTCCATCAGTGTGGAGGCCTCAGGCCCTGAGGCGGAAAAAGCCGTTGCCGCATTGGAGATCCTGGTCCAGTCAAAATTCGACGAGGACTAAAGGATTTTTTTGTAAGCAGGCAGCGTCAGGAATGTTTCGAAATTCCCTGCTGTCGACATGGCCTTGAAAATGTTGACAGCCTCTTTGAAACGGCCGCTCGCATAAGCTCCATCGCCAACTTCTTTCCTGACCTGTTTCATTTCTTCGGTCACGCATTTGTTGAAGAACTTGCGTGTCACCTTGGCTCCCGTATCAAGTGTGGCGCCAAATTTCAACCATTGCCATATCTGCGACCGGGAGATTTCGGCTGTGGCGGCATCCTCCATCAGATTGTAAATCGGAACAGCGCCCCGGCCACGAAGCCAGGCCTCAATATACTGCACACCCACGCGGATATTCTCGCGGAAACCCGCTTCCGTCTTGGTCCCCTTGTGAATTTCCAGGAGCTGCTTCTGCCCAACCACGACATCATCGCGCTTGACATAGAGCTGGTTCGGCGTTGGCATCATTTCATTGAATACCTTCATGGCGACGGGCACCAGATCGGGATGCGCCACCCAGGTGCCATCATGGCCATTACGGGCCTCGCGCTCCTTGTCAGCTCTGACCTTCTCCAAGGCAGCTTCGTTGGCAAGATAATCCTTGCGGTTGGGAATTTGCGCCGCCATGCCGCCCATGGCGAAAGCCGAGCGCTTGTGGCAGGTTTTTATCAGCAGCGCCGAATAGGCCGCCAGAAAGGCCTTTGACATCACAACTTGCGAGCGGTCAGGCAGTATATATTTCTTGTTTGAGGCAAACGTCTTGATGAATGAGAATATGTAATCCCAGCGCCCGCAATTGAGCCCCGCCATATGTTCGCGGAGCTCATAGATGATCTCATCCATCTCAAAGGCAGCAGGCAAGGTTTCGATGAGAGCCGTGGCCTTGATCGAACCAAGCGGCAATCCCAGATAACTTTGCGCGTAGACAAACACGCCGTTCCACAGCCGCGCTTCCAGATGGCTCTCCATTTTGGGAAGATAGAAATAGGGGCCTGACCCTTGCGCCATGGCAAGCTTGGCATTGTGAAAGAAATACAGGCCGAAATCGAAGAGCGCTCCGGAAACAGTCTTTCCGCCAACCTGAAGGTGGCTCTCCGGAAAATGCCAGCCGCGCGGCCTCACCATCAGCACAGCGGGCTTTTTTCCCAACACGTAGCGCTTGCCCGTTTCACCATCCACATGCTCCATGGCGCCAGACCAGCGGTCATTCAAATTGATCTGCCCACGGATCATATTGTCCCACGTCGGCGAGTTGGAATCTTCAAAATCGGTCATGAAAACCCGGGCGCCGGAATTCAGCGCGTTGATCACCATCTTGCGGTCCGTTGGCCCGGTGATCTCAACCCGGCGGTCCTGCAGGTCGGCGGGGATGGGGGCCACCACCCAGGAGCCATCGCGGATGGATTTCGTCTCGGGCAGAAAATCCGGCAGCTCACCCTTGTTGAAACGTTTGGCCCGTGCTTCGCGAAGACCGAGCAACCGCAACCGTTCCACATCAAATTTCTGATGCAGCTCGGCCACGAAAGCCAGTGCCGTAGGTGTCAGGATGCGCGCATATTCGGGCTGCATCTTGGCCTTGAGTGTCACGCCTGCAGGCAATTTAGCCATGTATTAAATATCCCCGGCAACAGATTTCAGTTTTTCTGGGCGCTGGCCCCCATGAGCCCAATCCAGCAATTCAATGGTGTGCAGGATGGGAATGGTGGTTCCCGCCGCGATCTGCGAGATGCAGCCAATGTTTCCGGTGGCGATCACCTGTGGGTTGGTTGACTGGATATTGGCGATCTTGCGGTCTCTCAGCTTGGTGGCAATTTCGGGTTGCAGGATATTATAGGTGCCCGCCGACCCGCAGCAGAGATGGCCTTCTGGCACATCACGGACCTCAAATCCAGCCCGGCGCAGCAGCGATTGCGCCTGTGTCCCCAGCTTTTGGCCGTGCTGCATGGAGCAGGCCGAATGATAGGCCACCCTGAGTTTGATATTGGTGGGCGGCAGGTGCAGTCTCCCCAGAAATTCCACAATGTCCTTGGCCTTGGCGCTGATGGCCGCAGCCTTGCTGGCATAGGCGGGATCAAGCCTCAGCATAAAGCCATAATCCTTGATGGTGGTCCCGCAGCCCGAAGCCGTGACAATCACGGCGTCCACCTTTGCATCCGTCCATTGATCAACTGAGCGCCGCGCCCTGGCCAGGCTATCGGCCTCAAAACCCATGTGGTGGGTGAGCGAGCCGCAACAGGCTTCCTCGGCGCTGACCACCACTTCGTAGCCCTGCCTTGTGAGCAAGCGGATGGTGGCCCCATTGATGGCGGGGTCAATAACGCTTTGCACGCAGCCCATAAGCAGCGCCACACGGCCCTTTTTTTCGCCGCGAGCCGGGTAGGTGCCGGGCGAGCCGAGCGATTCCGCAGTCGCTGCCTTGGCAGGAACCAATGAAAAGAGCGCCGCAATCCGCGTCATGCCCAGGGATGAGACCGGTTTGGTTAGAGGCTTCGCCAAGCGAGCGAGTGAAAGGGTAAGGTTAAACAGTTTTGGCCGGGGCATCGTGAAGGCCAAAACACGCCGCAGCAGGCGTTCAACAATTGGCCGCTTGTAGGTTTCCTCAACATGCGCCCGCGCCTGGTCAATGAGGTGCATGTAATTGACACCTGAGGGGCACGTGGTCATGCAGGAGAGGCACGACAGGCAGCGGTCGATATGCTTCACGGTTTCTGTCGTCGCTGGCTCATTCTTCTCCAGCATGTTTTTGATCAGATAAATGCGCCCCCGCGGGCTATCCAGTTCATCGCCGAGCAATACGTAAGTGGGGCAGGTGGCGGTGCAGAAGCCACAGTGCACGCAACTCCGCAGAATCTTGTTGGCCTCCGCCGTATGCGGGTTTTTGAGTTGCTCAGCCGTGAAATTTGTCTGCATGGGTTATTGATCCCTGTACATGCGGCCAAAATTCAAGACGCCACCGGGATCGAATGAAGCTTTCACCCGCGCGCTCAAAGCCGCCAATGCCGGAGTCTGCGGCTGAAACACATCAACGCTGGCGCGCACGGATTCGGGCGCCCGGATGAGCGTCGCATGCCCCCGGTCGAAACTGCCGCGAATAATCGAAGCGGATGCATCATCGGCTGCGGGAGCCGAAAGCCAGATAAGCCCGCCAGCCCAATCGAAGAAATACTTCGCATCGAGCTGTTTTGAAATCCTGCCAACTATTTCAGCACCCGTCGATGGCGTGACCGACAACTTCCACACGGCGCGCGTTTGATCACCGCTCAGCAAATGAACATCGCGCACGGCAATCCACTGGGTCCGCGATTGCTTTTCGTCCAAGACTTCAGCGGCGCCAAATTCCTTGAGCAAACCGCGAAGCTTGTCGCGCCGGGAGATGACCGAAGGCCGTATGCCTTCAAGCCGCAAAAGTGTTTGCGCCCCCGGCAGATGCGCCGCGCCTGAAACTTCACACGACGACTGCATGGCAAGGCTCATAGCCTTGATGGCGCGTCCATCATCAAGCCCGCTCAACACCACCGTCTCTTCCGTTTCGGCCGCTGGCAAAACCTTCATGGTAATCTGGGTGAGCGCCACCAGCGTGCCGTAGGAGCCCACCATCAGCTTGGCCAGATCAAAGCCCGTCACATTTTTGACGACCCGTCCGCCCGCCTTGAAGATTTCGCCCCGCCCCGAGACTCCGGAAAACCCCAGAATATGATCGCGCGCCGCACCCGCCTTGATGCGGCGCGGGCCAGATAATCCGCAGGCGATCAGCCCGCCAAGCGTGCCGCTCTTTTTACTGCCAAGCAGTTTCGAATAATCCGGCGGCTCAAAGGCCAGTTGCTGATTGTTTTTGGCCAGCAGTTTTTCAATTTCGGACATGGCAGTGCCGGCTCCCGCCTCAAGCACCAGTTCATCCGGCTCATAGAGTGAAATGCCCTTGAACCCCGACATATCCAGAATGCTGTTGGATTGCGTCGAGCGGCCCAAGGCCTTCTTGCTGCCGCTGCCGACAATTTCACTTGGCAGACCTCCAGCAATGGTGGCCGCAAGCGCTGTTTCGGAGGCCCCCATCAAAATCTCGGAATATCCGCAAAGGGCAGCTTGCCAGCCCGCACATGCATGCGCCCCAATTCGGCGCAGCGGTGCAGATTGGGAAAAACTTTTCCGGGGTTGAGCAGCCCGTTGTCATCAAAGGCGCATTTCAGGTTTTGCTGTTGTTTCAAATCAATCGCGGAAAACATTTCCGGCATCAGGTCGCGCTTCTCGATGCCAACCCCATGCTCGCCTGTCAGAACACCGCCCACCTTCACGCATAGCCGCAAGATATCCGCGCCAAAATTTTCAGCCCGCAGCAGTTCATCGGAATTGTTCGCATCATAAAGAATAAGCGGATGCAGATTGCCATCGCCCGCATGAAAGACATTGGCCACCCGCAAACCGTATCCCTTCGCAAGTTCGGCCATCCCCGAGAGAACCTCCGGCAGGCGCTTGCGCGGGATCGTGCCATCCATGCAGAGATAGTCCGGTGAAATGCGCCCTACCGCCGGGAATGCCGCTTTGCGCCCCGACCAGAACAGCACGCGCTCGGCCTCCGAATTGGAGATGCGGAGCGTGCTGGAGTTGTTTTTCGTGGCAATGGCCGAAACCTGCTGGATCAAATGATCAACCTCAACGCTTGGCCCGTCAAGCTCGACAATCAGCAGCGCCTCCACATCGAGCGGATAGTCCGCATGGACGAATTCCTCGACTGCATGAATGGCGGGCCTGTCCATCATTTCCATGCCGCCGGGTATAATTCCGGCTGAAATGATATCCGCAACGCAACTGCCCGCGCTTTCGTTCGTTGGAAAACCAATAAGCAGCGCGCGCGCTGTCTCGGGCTTTTGCAAGATGCGGACGGTGACCTCGGTGACCACACCAAGCAGGCCCTCGGAACCTGTGATCACACCCAGCAAATCCAGCCCGTCGCTATCGAGATGCTTGCCGCCCAGGCGGATAATTTCTCCGGTGACCAGCACCATTTCAATGCCCAGCACATTGTTGGCGGTAAGGCCGTATTTCAGGCAATGCACCCCGCCGGAATTTTCCGCCACATTGCCGCCAATGGTGCAGGCGATCTGCGAGGAAGGGTCTGGCGCGTAGTAGAAGCCCCGGTGCTGCACCGCTTGGGTGATGGCCTGATTGGTGACACCGGGTTGCACAACGCAACAGCGGTTGTCATAATCGATGTCCAGCACCCGGTTGAATTTCGACAGGCCGAGTATAATGCCGTCAGCCAGCGGCAGGGCCCCGCCCGAAAGGGACGTGCCAGCGCCCCGCGGCACCACGTTGATTTTGTTCTCAAACGCATAGGCCAGAACCTGTGAAACCTGTTCCGTGGTTTCCGGCAGCACCACAACCAAAGGCATTTGCCGGTAGGCCGTCAACCCGTCGGATTCGAAAACGCTCATTTCGCGCAGGCTTTCGATAACACCTTCTCCCGGCGCAATTTTGCGCAAATCCGCGGCAATGCGCTGTCGGTTCGCAATTATTCTCTGGTCTGGCGCGGGCATTTTCATGATCACGTAAACTAGCCCGTATTTATCCGACATAACAAGCAAAACCCACTTGCGGGTTGAGCTTCGCCGGGGCTAAACAGGCCGCCATGCGAACGCTTGAGAAGTAGCCCGATGAACCCCGCCAAAACCACCTGCATTGAGGACCTGCGCCAGATCTATCAGCGCCGCGTGCCCCGTATGTTTTACGATTATTGCGACACAGGATCTTACACGGCCGGCACCTATGTCGATAACACCAGGGCCTTCG
>JANMHO010000152.1:0-1886 GCA_031375195.1 Rhodobiaceae bacterium | reverse complement strand
CACCGACATGGGCATCATCACCTGGAAAAATATGCGCCAGTAGCCTGCGCCATCGACGCGCGCGGCCTTGAAGAGTTCGGGCGGCAGAGACGCAAAATAGTTCCGGAACAGCAATGTGAGAATGGGCAGGCCAAAAACCGTATGGACAAAAATCACGGCCCAGAGCGTCGAGTAAATCCCCATCTCCCTGGTGATGATCACCAGGGGATAAAGCATCACCTGGTATGGAATGAAGGAACCCACCAGCAACACCGTGAAAAAGAATTCGGCGAATTTGAAGGGCCAGTTCGCCAGTGAATAGCCTGAGACCGAAGCCACGGCGATCGACACGATCACGCTCGGAATCGTGATTTGAACCGAATTCCAGAACCCGGGCGCAAGGCCGCTGCACTTGAGTCCGGTACAGGCTTCCGACCAGGCTTTCACCCAGGGCGCAAAGGTGGGATTTGAGGTTGGAATGAAAATATTGCCGTAGCGGATCGCATCCAGGTCCTTGAGCGATGTGATGATCATGACATAAAGCGGAATCAGGTAGTAAAGCGACGTAATGACCAGGGCGGCATAGATCATGACCCGGGCTGGCGCGAAAAGCGGCCTTGGCTTGGGGCCAAATGGTTCAAGGGTAATTGTTTCCGTGTTTGCCATTTTGTCCTCAGGCCTGTTTCTTCTTGCCAAATTCAACAATCACCCATGGGATGAGGATGATGGCCGTGGCGAGAAGCATGATAGATGAAGCCGCCGTCCCTTGGGCAAGCGCGCCCACGAACATGGTCTCGTAGACATAAATCGTTGGCACTTGCGACGACAGCCCGGGACCGCCCTGGGTAAGTGCCACGACGAGATCGTAAACACGGACCGCGCCGGAAGCGACAATGACGAATGTGGTGACCAGCACCGGCCGCATCATGGGCAAGACAATCTGGATGTAGGTGCGCCACTTCGGAATGCCGTCGATGCGGGCGGCGCGCCAGATTTCATCATCAATGCCGCGCAGGCCCGCCAGCATGAGCGCCATCACCAGGCCCGTGCCTTGCCAGAGGCCGGCGATCACGACGGCGTAAATCGACATTTCCCGGTTGGTCAGCCAATCGAAGGAGAAACTTTCCCACCCCAGCCCGCGCACCGTGCCTTCAAGGCCAAAGGCCGGGTTCATGATCCATGCCCACACATGGCCGGTGACTATGAATGAGAGTGCAAAGGGATAAAGGTAGATGGTGCGGAACACGCCCTCAAGCCGAATTTTCTGGTCCATCAGCACCGCCAGCAGGAAACCGATGACAAAGGCAAATATCGTGTAGAGCGAACCGTAGATTCCAAGATTGGTGATTGAGGTTATCCAGCGCGACGAGCGCCACAGCCGTTGATACTGGGCCATCCCCACAAAGGCGTCATAGAATTCCATGGGTGTGAAAATCGGCAGTGTTTTGATGTTGGTGAAAGACGAAGCCACCGTCCAGAACGTGCCGCCAATAAATACGACGAGCACGATAAAGACCATCGGCAGCGACGCAATTTTTGAATGCAGATTGCGGAAAAGTGGATTGGGCCTGTTCATGGTTGCTGCGCTCCGGGCACGGTCTCGTAAATTCAAACCGATCCGGCATTTCTGCCGAATCGATTTTCATGTCGCTTTCCTCAGCTTGGCGCGAATGATTTAAAGCGGAGGTGCGTTCTTGATGACTTCTACAAACTGGGCCAGTGCCGCTTCCGGTGTAACGGATTTGTCAGAAAAGAAGTTGTTATAGAGGTCGCGGATCTGGTTGAGCGTATCGCGGTCAACCATCTGGATTTCGCCAGGGAACACCTTTGTCGGGTCAGCAAGAATGGCCAAGCCCTTCTGCATGCAGTCATTGGCCGCCGCGAGGTCCACATCGGCGCGCATGGGC
>JANMHO010000150.1:0-1765 GCA_031375195.1 Rhodobiaceae bacterium | reverse complement strand
TCGAGATTTTCTTCCATTTTCTCGATGATGCCCACAAGCTTGGGATGGCGCGCGCCAATGCGCGCTGGCAGCGACATGCGCTGATGCTCGCTGTGATGGCGGATGGGCGAATGCAGCACGGCCTCGGCCACGGCGGAGGCCAGATCAGGCCCATGCTGGCTGGCGATCATGGTGAGCATCATGTCAAGCGCCGTGGTGCCGCCAGCGCTGGTGAAGCGGTCGCGGTCGATTTCAAACAGGCCCCCCGTGGCATTGATTTCCGGGAATGCTTCCGAAAAGCCCGGCAGGTTTTCCCAATGGATGGTGCATTTATATTCATCAAGCAGGCCCGCTTCCGCCAGCACATGGGCGCCGGTGCAGACAGCGCCGATGTCATTGCCGCGCCGCGCCATTTTGCGCAGCCAGCTGATCAGCCGCTTGTCTGCATGGTGCTGCACATTGAGGCCGGCGCACACGATGATGGTGGCGTGCGGCGGAATGGTTTCCATGTCACCGCTCACCATGGTGAGAATGTTGCTGGAAGCGGCCACCGGCTGGCCATCAACCGAATGCATCGTCCACTTGTAAAGCATCTTTTCCGAGAGCCGGTTGGCCAGCCGCAACGGCTCAATGGCCGAGGTCACCGGCATCATGGTGAACTCCGGCAACAGAACAAGCGCGAAAGATTGGGGTGTATCCTGGGATTTGTCGCCAAACATGAATTTTCTCCGTGGCCCTATCTTTGCGGCATTTTCAGGTTTTTGTCCACCAGCGTCATCTGGCGGTCCAAAACCGACTTTAAGACAAGGTAAACAGTCGCATTCGTATACTTGCTGTCGCAAATATTTGGGCGGCCCATGCGGCTTCCCGGCATTTTGAGGCTTAGCCTGCCTGGAGACAGTTTCGTGAATGCACCCCATTTTCACAACCAAGCGAAATCCGCTGTGATGACGTCTCCGGCATCCGCATTTCTTCAAAATCTCTCCGTTGAGATCACGCCAAGGCAAATCGAAAAGCTGCCCTTGCTGCGCGAACACCTGCCCAGGGGCACGCCGGTTTTCATTGCCCTCATTGATCCCGCCGATGTCGCGGGCCAGTTGACGGCGGCGGCGGCGCTTCGCAAGACTGGCCTCGAACCCGTCCCCCATGTTCCGGCGCGCTTTGTCTTGGATGATGCCGATTTGCAAAGCCGCATTGGCGCCTTGGCGGGCGAGGCCGGTGTCACCCAGATGCTGGTGCTGGGCGGCGGCGCGCCAACCCCAATCGGCAAATTCGACGCAGCGATTCAACTCATGCGCAGCGGGGTATTTCAGAAAAATGGCGTGAAGCGTTTGGGCCTAGCCGGCCACCCGGAAGGCAACGCGGATATCACCAGGCAGCACGGCGAGGCCGCGTTGTTGCAAACGTTGGTTGAAAAGCAGGCCTGGTTGAAAGCCAACGGCATGGCGGGCTTCATCGCCACCCAGTTTCTGTTTGAGGCGGGCCCCGTGGCCTATTGGGCCAGCGAGCTGCGCGCCGCCGGAATTGACCTGCCCATCCATGTCGGCATTCCCGGCCCCGCAACCATCAAGACGCTGGTGAAATACGCCGCCATGTGCGGCGTCGGCAACTCGGCGCGCTTCATCAGGAAGCAGGCGCTGAATATTACCAAGCTCTTGACGGTGAATACGCCTGACGAATTCATCGATCAGCTTGCGAAGCTGCATATCGACAAGCCGGAACTGGGCATAGCAGCGCCCCATCTCTATCCCTTCGGCGGTTTCGACAAGATGTTTGACTGGCTGAC